>JAJZVQ010000029.1 GCA_021845575.1 Microcaldota archaeon
GGCTCAAAGCTAATATTATTATAAATTTATAAATATTTGATAATTCATAATAAGAATGTGTTAAAATGTGGGCTACGAAAATACCAGAGAAAAAGAAAACAAGTACAATCAAAAAAATCGCGATTGTAGGATCAATAACAATTTCCTCATTTGCTTTTACGGGTTGTGCATCTTTCAATAGCACAAATTCGCTTAATAATGCTCTGCAAAGTACAACCAACACGGTATGGAACATGAATAACCTTCTGAACAGTTTTGACAATTTTCGGTTCACCTTAAAAAATCAATCTTACAAGATATACCAAAAAAGACCCTCTACCTACGAGCTGATTAATGCTATCGATAAAGGCCAATCAATTCGCTTTTACAAGAAAGCGCCATCTCTGTTGGAGGCAATGAACTTACACGCAAGCAACAAAATAAAATTAGACTTTGCGCAAGGGAATGCAGGTTAAACTGCAAAACGGACATAAAGAGGCACCATCTTTGAAAGAAGGTCGCCTGTCAGGCGACCAAGTGCTATTTATTATATTTTATTGAGATAAACATTTGATTTTGTGGAAATTGAGAAAAAACATCAAAATATAGGAATTTTCGGCCTTGGTAAGATAGGTAAAAATATAACATTAAATCTTATTAATAAAAAATATAATCTTATACTGTATAATAGGTCAAAGGGCAAATACAAAGGATTCAAGGATATTGCAATATGTTCAAAATCAGTTGGCGAGTTTGCTTTTTTACTTGGAAAAAGAAAGAAAAAAGAAAAAACAATCCCAATAATTATCATGGCAATTTCTCCAGATGAACCAACAAATAATGCTCTAAAGGAATTATCGGGTTTGCTCGCCAGAGGAAGCATTATTATCGATTTGTCAAATTCTTTTTATCAAAACTCCATAAAGAATTACGAAATCCTTAAAAAGAAAGGGATACATCTCTTGGATGCAGGATGCAGTGGCGGGCGGGTAGAAGCGCTAAACGGAAAAATGGCAATGATAGTGGCAGGAGATAAAGAATCATTTGCAAAGACCGAATTTTTACTACGAGATCTTTGCAGTGAAAATTATACATTTATAAACGGTTCAGGCGCGGGGCACTTCGCCAAGATTGTTAATAGTGCGATAGAATATGGAATGATGCAGTCAATAGGCGAAGGGCTGAAAATGTTAAAAGAAGGACCATACAAGAACGTAAATATAGGAAAAATATGTACAATATGGTCAGAAAATTCAATAATAAGAGGACATTTATTGGGGCTTGCTGCAGAAGCACTCAAAAAAGACCCCAATCTTTCTAATACAAAATCTTTTGTGCCTGATTCGGGGATAGTTAGGTATGCCATCAAAACAGCCAACGCGTATTCTATACCCATTTCAGCAATAACAACGTCAGTTTACGAAAGGTTTAATTCGAGAAAGAAAACAAAATTCAGCAACAAAACCGTTGCTGCATTGTTACGCGAATTGCGCGATGAAGTATAATTCTAACTAGTTTTGTACACTTCAGGATGCAATCTCTCATACTCTTTTTGGTACTCATAGAAATCCTTCAGTTTTTTCTCGCTTATCTTTTGAAGTTTTTTCTCCCATTTTAGTTTTTCTTTTCTCCACTGCTCAAGGGTAGTTCCGTACGGCGTGCTTTCCCTCACTGTTTTTGGATTAAAAGTATACAAATAAAACTCCTTATAGTAATCATAATCCCTTTCCTCCATATGCTCTTTATTTACTTTTACTCCCTCATTCCCAAGAAATTTAATCAATTCGTCAAGGCCTATTTTTTCCTTGATATTGTCGGCTTCAAGAGGATTGTATATCACAGTTATTTTTGCATTTTGGAATTCTACATATGCCTTTATCACAGCGCCAAGCAACAAAAGCCTATATTGGAGCCTCGCAGAATGCTCTTGGTCTATAAGTTCTGTTTTATTCAGATTGAAAAATTCCACCCGTTTCAGTGTTTTATAGGGTATTGCATATCTTTTGCCATTTTCTTCAATATACACTGCATGCCCTTTGCTATTTTCAGATCCTTCATTATATCCTGTTCTAATCTCTTTTCTATCCATACCCTCATTCCTTAACAAAATTTGCGACAGGCTTGCCTCCATTAACCTGCATTGCGAAAAAGTCTATCAATTCCCCATATGTCCTTTTGTATGATTGATTTTTCTTCAATTCTGCAATATTCCTTACGTATTTGTCTGAAGAATACTTCCAATCCGGATGCGACTCTTTCCATTCCGCCGCAGGTATGCTGTACTGCCTTTGTATTTTATCACGGTATATTTCAGGGAATACATTAAATGTGCAGAACGGAAGGACTTCCCCGTCAGGCATTGCGTAATGTATGTCACATTTTTCCACTCTCTTTATGTCGTAAGTATGTTCATCTTGGAAATGCATCATTCCAAGAAACAGCGTTTTCATCTGGAATTTTCCAATAGAGGTAAAATCATGTTTAAGCAATACCGACAAAAGGAGTTTTGTGAAATCTACCGATTTCGGCTGGTTCTCCTTGTCAATAAATTTCTTGAACCCTAGCAACGCATTCATTGCAGCTATACGCTTAGCGGTCTTGCTCTTTCCATCCATTTCTTTAACAGCATTTTGTATGTGCTCTATAAGCCCTTCCAAATCAACAAACCTGCCTATTGGCACAACTTTGTTATTCCTGTCAAGGAATAGGTATGTCGCAGATCCGCATGCGAAGTGGTTGGATAAATCATACTTAAACTCTCCTGTTATGGATTCTATAAATTTGCTTATTCCTCCTATATAAGGTATCGATTCCCAGTCATCTCTGCTTATGACTCCATTTGTCTGTTCTTCAATAAGTTTTATCGCTCCAGGGATTGTTATCCTCTGTTTTTCCCTTTCCTTTGTAGGCATTCTCCCTACCAGCGAGACTGGCTGGAAATTCACAGATCTTACAATATCTATGTTGTTAAGCGCAAAGTTTACCATTGCTCCTAATTCATGTTCGTTTACGCCTCTTATTACAGTCGGGACAAGTACTACGCTTATTCCGGACTTTCTGCAAGCGTCAAGCGTTAGAGGGGCCTCCCAATGGTTCTTCGGATTTGCCCTTTCGCTGACCCCGTCGAAGCTCATGTATAGGGTGCTGGTCCCTGCATGCCTCAATTTTACCGCAAGTTCAGGATGAAGCCCTATATTTATTCCAGTCGTATTAAGTTGTATCTGGTCAAAGCCGTTTTTCTTCGCAAGCTCGACTATCTCAACAATATTAGGGTGCAGAGTCGGTTCTCCGCCAGTTATCTGTATAGCGTTTGCAGGTATAGGCTTCTGGCTTCTTAAGTTTTTCAATAATTTGTCTATTTCATCTAAGCTTGGCTCGTATATGGGTTCGCCCTCCTTTGCATAAAAGAAGCAGTACCAGCAGCTAAGGTGGCATCTGTTTGTAACAACAACATTCGCAAGGGCAGTATGGGACTTATGCCTTTCGCACATTGCGCAGTCAAAAGGGCAGTTCGCTCCTTTTGTAGGGGTTATCACGTTAGGGTTGTCGAAGCCTCTGCCGGAATAATTGTATTTTCTTGCCTTGATATACATATCATAATCTTCCCAATATTTTTCTATTGCCCATTTGTGTTCTGGGCAATATTTCCTAATCATGACAGTATCTCCATCCTTATAAATAATTCCTTTGATAATCAGTTTGCATTCAGGGCATATAGTCGTAGTCTCATCTACCACAGGCATACGCTCTATCTCTTCAATAGACCTATGGTATACCTCAAGATTCTTGTCTATCTTCTCCTGCATGTTGTTGCTGTTTTCCAAAGTTTCACCTTATAAAAAAGTGATTTAAAAAGTATTTAAATAGTTAGTATACAAATTTTTACATTTCTTCAATAAATGCAAGTTGAATAGAGAAAAAGTTATAACTTGAATACGAATTAATATGATAGTATGTGGATTTGAGGTGTAACCGATTTATTTCCGTTTGCAGATATTGACATTTTCTTGTTGGAATGCCCTCTTCTTTATAAAAATTACTTTGAGTTCTTTAGTTGCGGTGCATTTTCTTCCCAATCCATTTTACTAGGTAATATACAGACAGCACTATCCACGCCAGGAACGGTAGAGCAATCGTTGATGCCACTTGCTGGGCAGAATAATGTAGGTAATATTGGTCAAATGTACCCACTAACAACCACACAAGGAACAAACCAATATACAAATACAAATCAAGCTTCCTCAAACAATCAACCATTTTTCCTACTTAATCCAGCCTTTTATGAAGCTGTGCCAGGCGACATCGCCTCCACCGCACTCAACCTCATTAATTGGGGCATAACACCACCAGGCTACACGCCAGGCGGTCTACCAACAGAATATAAAGTATTATCGGGCCCGGTGGGATTTGGACCCACGACCTACTGGTTAAGAGCCAGCCGCTCTGACCAAACTGAGCTACGAGCCCATGCAACATCAATAAATTAATATTTATCCGCACAAATTATAAAACCTTCTGCAATGCTCTCCTTGCTTTTTCTATTTTGCTTTTTTCAACCGCAACGATAAGAGTGTTTTTATTTTTCATGGTGCTTTCAAGAGTATTTATAAGTGGTGAAACCTCATTAAGGTTTCCTATAAAATCATGTTTTTTATTTACAACAGGTATACTCTCCATATGCCCTCCCATATTATCCAAGGTAATAATAAACTCCTCTTTTTTTATGCCCGCTTTCTCTAACACACTTTTTATTTCTTCCAAATCAATCCTCTCTTTAACATTATTGTAATAGACTCTTTTGAAAAGTTTCCGTTCCATTATCTTATTCATTATGAATTTTGATTCATCTATCTCATTCAATCTCTTTATTATTGTATAATCGTCAGCATAAAGCTCCTTCGGATTAAACTTTCCAGATTCTATTGCAAGTTCCAGCGCTTTCTTGTACATATTTTCAACTATCCTGACAGTATGATGGAGGTATACTGTTTCATACATAAAATATCTCGCAATAAGCAACGACTCTGCACCCTGCAAGCCTTCTTCGTATATCGACAATTTTTTATTGTAGAATAAAAGTTTGTCCTTTATCCGGTTATAATCAATTATTCCATAAGCGACTCCTATATGTAACGAATCCCTCATAAGGTAATCTATCCTGTCTGCACCAAGACTTCCGCTTATTATATCTCCCTTGTTTTTCCCCTGCAGAAATCCTAAAACCTTTTTTTTGTCTATCTTAAATTTCTCAAGTACTTCGCTTATATCCCCGTTTTTTATAATTTCTATACTCCTCTTTTCATGATCCTCTTTTAGATATTTCCGCAACGCATCTTCAGACGCATGCGAAAAGGCAGGGTGTCCGATGTCATGCACCAATCCAGCTATTGCAAGCTCCTCCTCGCAATCGCCGAACATGTTTCTTGCCAGCTCTTTGGCAACGTGCATAGTTCCTATTGAATGCTCTAATCTCGTGTTTGTCGCGCCAGGATACACAAGATATGCAAATGCCAATTGCCTTATATAAACAAGCCTTTGAAAGCTTTTGGTGTCGATAATCTCCTTTTCAATATTATTCAAATAGACATTTCCATGCAATGCATCCCTTACATACAAATCCTCACCAACAAAAATTCATAATTATAATCGCTTTTTTATTGCCGAATATAACCCCAAAACCGCAATTGCGATAAGTATGATATCCAATGCAGAACAATAAATACAAATCTCACCCAAAGCCGACATAGAGCTGACAGAATATATGACTCCGCCCAAACCCATAACAAACCAGATATTTCTCGCGTCTTTTATTTTAATAACAAAGAAAAGAATTGCGATTAGAAACCATGCAAGTGCATAAAATGCAAGAGGGATTCCAAAAACAAAGGCATAACTACTCGCCAGTACACTTGCGCAATTTACTGTTTTTGTATGCGGGCAGAATAACGGAAGGTTAGGGTATATTTCAACAAAACTCAGGTATAAAGTATCCGCAAGCCCGATAACCAGCAACACAAGAAAGACACTAATCTTTAATTTTTTCATAAGAATCTTTTGTATACTAAAAACTAATAATTTTATGTAACATGCTTGGTTGAATATATCGTGTTTAAAAGTTTGGACAAGATACCAAGTGTTTCATTTTCGGTGTTTAAAGTTTTTAATACAGAGGGTTCAGATTCGTACAATAAATTGTCAAATGGAAGGTAAACAAATTCGTTATCTCCTCCTATTTTTTTTGCAAATTCCTCGCATCTTTTTCTTTCTTCACCGTTCCTTATTTTATTGAATATATAATGTACATGCTCGATGCCGAGATCTTTTGACAATTTTCCCGCTTTTTCTGCAACGTAAAATGAATTGAATGTCGGCTCAGAAACAATTATCGCATGTCTAAACCCCTTCGCTATCGCCCGCCCAAAATGCTCCAATCCCGCTTCGGTGTCAAGTACTATTATCTCATTTCTTTTAAGAGAAATATGATTCATGACAGCAGAAAGGAGATCGTTTTCAGGACATGCACATCCGATATCGGGTTTTGAAATCGTTCCCATTACCAGCAGTTTCAGGTTATCCGTAACATTTACACCAAACCTTTCGACAACATCATCCACTTCCGGATTCAACTTTATGAACATCCCCCATCCTTCTCCCGGCCTTGCGCCTGTTTTTTCTTCTATGTAATCTAAATGTTTGTTCAACGGCGTTATGTTATTTGCAGTACTGCTGTCAATTCCGAGTGCAAAAGGAAGATTCATTTGCGGGTCTTCATCCACCGCCAAAACCTTTTTGCCTGAACGCGAAATAATATATGACAAAATCGCTGATATTGTAGTCTTTCCAACACCCCCTTTTCCAGCAACCACTATTCGCAATCCCTCCTCATTCCTGTTATCAGCTTTGCTGATTTTGCTCATTACCTCTTTTATTGTTTCATCTCTTTTTTCTTCATTGTCCGTGCTAAATGGCATTTCATCACCTTTATACCTGCAGATTCAAATTCGCCCTTTTTTCCTTTATCTTTTCCACCAATCCTTTTGCTGCCTCTTCAGGATTGCATTCGGTGTAAAGTTCTCCCCCAGTTATCCCTCTAAGATCGGTTTTAAGGATTTTATTTACGTTTTCTCCCCCCACGACCCTTAAAGGTGGGCACGTGTGCACTGGCAAGCCTATAGCCAAAGCCCATGTGCCTATGGAAACAGCTTTTTCAGTTATCAATTCCGGTGCCGAAGCAGCAACAGGCAGATCCGAAACCTTAACATTCAGTTTTTCAGATACTGCTTTAAGTAGCACCCCTATCCTTGAATTGTCAACACACGAACCCATATGGATCGTTGCAGGAAGACTCTTCAATCCTGCAAGGCTTCCGAGCGTTTTTAAAACTCCCTTTAATTTATCCCCTATATCAAAAGAGTCTATTTTTTCAGGATTCATAAACCCTTTCTGCGCAGTTATGTGCGCTATGCAACCCGTCACAATAACAAGTATGTTGTGCTTTAGCAATTCAGCCACAAATCTTTCCGTATAAGTGATCCTCCTGGTTTTCGGATTCGGGCATCCAACGATTGCAACAATTCCATATATATTGCCGCTGACTATGTTGTCTATTAAAGGTTTGAGCGGATCCTCCTTATTCGCTTTCGAAAGCAATTCAATTATCGATTCAGTGGAAAAACCTGCATATAT
>JAJZVQ010000030.1 GCA_021845575.1 Microcaldota archaeon
TCTAATTGCCTGAACACTGCTTTCGCTATTTCGTTGCCCAAAAGCTTTTCAGTCTTCTCTCTGTTCTTTCTTATGTCCGCGACTGTTTTTATACCATTATTGAACAATATCCTTGCCCTGACCCTACCTATCTGCTCAAGCCTTACCAGATCAAGCAGTTCTTCTTTTATCCCATATTTTAATCTTATGCTCACGTTCAGCAAATCTCTTGTCGGGATATGGAGAACCTTCGCAATTTCTATAGAGGAATAAATTAACCAGTCTGCATTTGTGATCTTTGTGTATACAACCCCCGGCGGAACAGAATACTTTTTTTGCAATTCTACCTCTTTTACCTCTTCAATCCAATCATGGAACATCAGGGCGGTGCTGAAAGCCTTATCAGGTTCGTACAATCCATAATCCGGGAATTCAAATTTTTTCAATAATTCTTCGCTGATAGTATTTTTGTAGTTTACGTATTCCGCAAGAGCTTCCTCTGTCGCCTTTACGTATGGTCTCATTTCCAAGGTATTCGCAATCATAAATAGATTGGACATAATGTCGCGTTTACTCTTCAAAGCTTCAACAATCCATTTCGCAGATAATGGATCTATATAAAGCTCACTTATTCTCTTTCCCAATGGCGTGGCTGTGTATATATTGCCGTCTTTCTTAATGAACCCCCATTCTGTCTGCTCTTCCAGTATAGTTTCTATATTTTCAGTTATCGTGCGTATATCTCCATATTGATAACCATAAAATGTTCTTGCAATGAACTTTTTCATTTCCTCTTCATTGTTGATAAAATTTTCTGCAATGAATGCAAGAATATGCATTCTTAATATTGGTGTCACCCCCATGCTTGAATTTATAGGGTCTAACTCCCTGTCAATATACTCCTCAAACAGTTCCTTTATCTTGCTGTTTGACGAAGCGATGAGCAGGGCTCTCCCTTCAGTATCATATTTTGGCCTGCCTGCCCTGCCGAATAGCTGCATTACCTCGTTTATGCCGATGTGGACGCTTCCGTCTCCGTTATATCTGTATACGTCCTTTACCAAAACAGTATGCGCCGGCATGTTGACCCCAAGCGAAAGAGTGGTCGTAGCGCAGATAGCCTTTAATACATTGCTTTTAAAGGCTTCTTCCACATACGTCCTTTGTTCAGGCAAAAGCCCTGCATGGTGGAATGCAACCCCGTCCATTACCAGTCTTGACAGGGATATGCATTGTTCTGTCGGTACGGCAAGCGAATTGAGAATTTTGTTGCTTATTCTTTTAAGTTCGGAACGTTCATCTTCTTTCAGGATTTTTTTTATTGTATCTGAAATTCTCTTGGCGCCATATTCGGTGTGCTTTCTCGTCGAGTAAAACAGCAGTACCTGTTTATTTTTTAGAAGTGTATCCTCAACAATCCTCAATTCCTGGACTGGACTGGATCCGGCAAGCATTTCCTTATGCATGGTTTTTTTTTGCTTTTCCCTGTAATGAACCGCATTCCCGTAAACAACCCCAATCTTCAATTTCACTGGCCTGAAATCGCTTTGTACAATCTCGGCATTCAGCCATTCAGCTATTTCGCCGGCATTTCCGATAGTCGCGCTGAGCGCGATTATTTGGATATTTGAAAATTCCTTTATTTTGGTTACGAGCAGTTCGAGCGTAGGTCCTCTAGAAAATTCGCCCATCATGTGAATTTCGTCAAATACCACACATCCAACATCGAGCAGCCATTCTATACTGTGCCTCATCAGACTGTCAAACTTTTCGGTTGATACAAAAATCATATCGTAGGTCGAGAGCCATGGGTCATCGGAATCCAGATTCCCCAATGATATGGCACTTTTTATGTAAGGATAAGCCTTTTTGAATTCGTCATATTTTTCGCTAACTAATGCTTTCATCGGGGCTATGTATACAGATTTCTTGCCTTTTGCAATAATATTATTCACACACGCAATCTCCGCGATTAAGGTTTTCCCGCTTGCGGTCGGAGAGGCTATAACTATATTATTTCCGCTCACAAGCCCTTTTTTTATTGCTTCTTCTTGCGGCGGCGTAAGGTTTTTTATTCCCCTTCCTGTTATAGATTCAATTATTTCGTTTGGAAGCGTTCCTCTCAATTCAGAAATTTCCATTTTATCCTTTTTGTATAACTATTAAAAAATTAATAATACTACCTAAAAATAACGAGTATAGATATTGGTATCAACAAACAATGAAATATGAAAAATTAGAAGTTTTAGGTATTGTTATATTGATAACAAAAAGCATATAATTAGTATAAATTAGTATATAATTATCGGGGCGCATGCAGAGCACACGCCCCGGGTGGATGAGAATAGGGTTGTTACAGAATTAGCATTCAAAATAACAAAATATGTTTATATTATATCTATTTAAATCTTTTTATCAAATTTATTTATTAATCTATAATGATATTTTACCTATGATTTTTTGTTTTGGCTGTTTTTATATATCTCTTTATCAGATCTATTGCCTGATCCACGGCCCTTTCCACATCCGCTTTGGTCTTTGCCCCTGTGCATATCACTTTACCGCTGTTGAACAAAAGCAAAGCCGCCTTAGGATCATAAATCTTAAATATTGCGCCTGGAAATTGTTCGGGCTCATAAACGACATCTCTTGAAATTTTTGCAAGGCCGTACAAGTCTAAAGTCGCATGCAGTTCTGCGCTTGCCACTATATTTACAACTTCATAAGTTGGTTTAAGCTTTACATGTTTGTATTTTAAAGAAATTTCGCCTGAATTTTTTGGTTTTGGCATTATCACACCAAACTCTTAATCTCTAATAAATTATAAATATATTTGCGTTCAAATATTAGGAAAAGGAATTTTTAGTGATTATAATGTCTAAGGGTCTACTTTCTGGAAAATCGAGGCATCTTGCAAGGCACCATATCCCTTCAATGCTCAGCGTCAGAAGCGTAATAAAAGAATTTGATATTGGAGAGAAGGTGGTAGTTATGCCAAAAGGCAATTTCAAAGACATACCCCATCCAAGATACAAAGGAAAGATAGGGAAGGTCATAGGAAAAAGAGGCACTTCTTACATAGTCGAAGTAAGTGCTATGACAGCTAAACGCAAGCTTATCGTAAACCCGAAATATTTGGAGAAGAGAATTGGCGAAAAAGCCTGATTTTTTTCCAAGGGTGCTCATAATGAATATAGTAAAGCTATTTGATGGAGTGTATTCTATTGACGGAAAGCTTGCTACGGAAAATTCAGTAAAAGGAAATAGAGTCTATAATGAGGACCTTATAGAAGACGGAGACGTTGAATATAGATTATGGAATCCGTATAGGAGCAAACTCGCAGCAGCAATACTAAAAGGCTTGAAGAATTTTCATATAAAAAGAGATTCCAGAGTACTTTATCTCGGCGCCGCAACTGGCACTACCTCAAGCCATGTGAGCGATATCGCGAAAGACGGGCAGATATTCTGCGTCGAAATATCCGAAAGGAATATGAGGGGCTTGTTGGGCACTTGCGAAAAAAGGGAAAATATGTTTCCGATACTCAGCGACGCCAATAATATAAATGAATACAAATCCATAGTGAACGAGTGCGATATAATTTACCAAGATGTTTCGGTAAAAGAACAGGCAAAAATGCTTAACATAAACAGCGTGATGCTGAAAAAAGGCGGTTATGCTTATTTTATAATAAAATCCCAAAGCATAGACATATCAAAAAACCCCAAGGAGATATTTGAAGACGAACTCAGGGAAGTGTCAAAGAACTTCGAGATAATTGAAAAGATAGATATTGAACCTTTTGACAGCCTGCATTTATTTGTAGTATTGCAGAAAAAATGATTTTGTCTAGTCCAATTTCCCTTACGCTACGCGGGGTTAAACAAGGCTGCTCATCCTCCCCCGCTGGTATACTTTGTGAGGAGCCATTCCGACAATTTATAATATACTACTATCGAAATCATTTCAAATGCAATTACAATCAGTATTGTTTCTTCGGGTATTTTGCCGAATACAAATCCTGCGGGGTAGTATGTCGCAAGTCCGATGGGCAGGCCGATCGTGAAAAGTACCATCATCGTTGTTCCAAAAATATTCAAAGGATATGTTGATGCCGTATTTCCGATATATATCAAACTGTTTAACCATTTTCCTCCTTTAATAAGTACATAAAATAACAAATACATAGTCAGCATAAATATTATCAACGCAGCCACTCCAATAAAGAAAATTAAAAGCATTACAAGAATGCTTATCAATCCAAGGTTCAGAAAATACGCCGACACTGCAAAAATCCCAAAACCGCTTATGATTGACATTATATTAACTACTTTTGGTTCAGACAGTAAAAGCATACTAATAGGGTTATATGGTTTTACGAGCATTTTATCAAATATCCCATTTCTTAGTGTTAAAGGTATACGGGTCAAACCAAAATAAAGAACTATCCCTATCATCATATTAGAAAGCCCTGCAAGTATGAGTACTTGATAATAATTCCATCCGTTTATTCCGTTTGATACGCTGTATATAACAGAAATTGTCACAAGTCCGGTTATCGAGCTGAGTAGGAACACCAGAGCCCATATTACTGCTTGCGTTCTGTATACAGTAAAAGACATCCATGCGTATTTCAGCGATTTTATATGCATTTTGATATCCTTTTTTATTTCGCCAAACACTTACACACCAACAACATTCATATTCTTGCTGACCCTTTTCCAAACAATTTTAGAAATTAAAGCGAGTATAATTACCCAGACAATCCCAACAATTAGTATATTTATAATATTGGCATTTATTATGCCTGTAAAAATCCCCGCCGGTACAAAAATTATAAAAGGAAAAGGCGTTAGCATCAGCACGCTGCTTATAATTTTTGGAAAAAGCATGATAGGCACAATACCTCCTCCAAGTATCTCAGTTATCCATATAGTGCCTTCTAACATACCTTGGATATCAACAAAATATATCGAAAGGGAACCCACTATAAAGCTCAGAAGATTTGATATAATATAAGCTATTAAAATTCCTATTGCAAAGGCGATTATAATAAACCCGCTCAGATGAATTCCTGCAATTAAATAAATTAATACAAGTATAGGTATTGTTGTGAATATAAATAACAATAAATCAATCGGGATTGTCGAAAGAAAGACTATGGATATATAACTGATTGGTCTTATTAATGAGTTTGTAATGCTTCCCTCCTTTATATCGGCTTGCAATGTCATAGCAATGGCTGATCCAGTTATATAATCCATGCTACCAATAACAAAAAAATAAATCATGATACTGCTGAATGTTATCCCATTTAAGGTACTAACATTAGAGAATTGGTATACCGCATAAAACACAAATATGAGAATTAAAGATTTTAACATATTAAATAAAGTGTACAAAGCAAAATCAACTTTATACGCAGTAGCTCCCTTTATATTTATTTTCAGCACTGCCAGATAAGGGTTTGACACGAAAACACTATTGTTTATTTTTTTTGAATTTTTTGTCTATTCCCTTATAAGCCATTTCGAGTATCGAGCTTAATCCGGGTTCCGACAGTCTGTAATCCCTTATAGATTTGTCATTGAATATTTTCATGAAAGCACTGCTCTTTATTGTATCCGGTTTTACCTCTATTTTTATGTATCCTTCCTTGCTTTCAATGACTTTTCCAAGTTTTAAATAGTTTTTCTTCAATGCGGGCATGTTTTCCGTAAAATACAATTCAAGTATCGCAATTTTGTCAAACTTATTCTTTAGCTGTTCCTGTGTTCCATCGAAAAGTTTTATCCCGTGATCCAGGATTATTATTCTGTCAGAGTTTATTATATCATCGACAACGTGCGTTGTCATGACAAAAGTTATGCCTAATTTCTTTCTAAGATTGAGTATCGCTTTTGTTATGGAAATTCTTGAAGGCAAATCAACCCCGACTGTCGGTTCGTCCATAATCACAAGCTTTGGCATTTGAAGAATTGCTGCAACAATTTCGCATTTCATTCGTTCTCCAAGAGAAAGCTGCCTTGTCTGCCTTTTATAAACTTCTTTTAAATCCAACATCTTTACGAGTTCGTCAAGCCTTTTATTGTAATCCTTATCATTTATTTCATACAAATCCCTTATGTATTTAAACGTGTCTATTGGCGGGAGATCCCAAAATACCTGCGGGTGCGTAGAGCCAAAGACGACTCCGATATCCTTGACTACTTTTATTCTTTCTTTCCATGGGTCCAATCCGAAAATTCGTACGGTTCCCGAATCTGGATATAATATACCAGAAATAATTTTTATAAGAGTGGATTTACCGCTTCCATTCCTTCCAAGAAGCGCGATTATCTCACCTTTTTTCACTTCAAAACTAACTCCGTTAAGTGCATTTTTCCAAGAATTTTTTCTGCGAAAGAATCCTAAAGCGCCGCTTCCGCTTTCATAAGTCTTAAATCTCTTTTTTACATCCTTTACTTCTATAATATTTTCCATTAGATCATACTTACTAATTTTATCAATAAGGTAAATTTGCATAAATGCAATTATTTCATGTCTTCTTTTTGGATCAATTTCGAACGAATTTTCCAATGAAATTTGTCATACAATCCCCCACTTTTACTCTCATAATAATCAAATTCTTCGGGTATCTCATCTATCGTATCTTCCATTTAATCACCTGCTGATATTTTATATGAAGTTGTTGAAAATTTAAATAACTATCAGTCTATTATTGCAAATTTTTCTTTATTTCATATAAAAGCCAACTTTTTAAAAAATCGAAAATCCAAAAGTTTTATATATGTGGATAATGTTATGGTATTAATCAAAAAATATTGTTTGTGGTATAACTTATTGCAAAGTATGTATGCAAACATTATATGGTATTTAAAGGTGGTGTAATGGAAGCTGAGAAGCATATTCAAAAGAATGAGGCCATAAGTAACGAATTTTTAGAAGATAAAGAAAAGGAGGTTGCTTTTTATGTCCTTTCGCAGATAAATGAAAAAGGATATATGAAAGCATCACCAAATTATAAATGGTATGTCCCGATGTGGTTTAGGGATTCTTCTTTTACAAGTATTTCATTAACACATAACGCAAAATTTTTTGAATTGAAAAATGACAAGGAAACAGCAGATAAAATGAAAGACGCTTCTGCAAGGTTACTAAATTTTATGTGGAAAGCAATGAACAACTTTTCAGAAAATATGGATCGCGCCATAGAAATACCGTTAGAAAACCCTTCTTTTAATATAATATTAAATCATGTACCCGCAAGAATCAACGAAAATTACAGCATAGGTGGCCATAGAGAGAATAAAGAGATAGGATCAGACAATCCCCTGTACTATTCGGATTTGAACCGCTCTATGTGGCTAAAACAATTTGATTCTGTCCCTTTATTATTGATTGCGACAAATGACTATATAAAAAATTTCGGGGCCGACAAAAATTTAGAAGACTCTTTGCACAAAATATCAAAATTACTCCCTAAAATGATAGAATATATGAACAAGATTTATATTGCACCCTGTTCAAATGCATGGGAAATGGATACTCA
>JAJZVQ010000031.1 GCA_021845575.1 Microcaldota archaeon
AATGGCAGCTATTCCTGCCGATGTAATGGATAGTCTGAAAGGTGTGTTTGACAAGTTAAATTCCGATCCTGTAAAAAAACAACAATCGATTGAAAAATGATTTTTTGGAAGATAAAAACAAAATAAAGGAAATCATGAAAAGAAAGGAAGAACATATACAGATAGCATTAGCTAAGGACATACAATCGAAAAATACTACCTTGTTTGAATGTATTAAACTTTTTAACAGCGCGACACCGGAAATAAATTTTGATGAAGTAGACACAGAAACAAGTTTTCTTGGCCATAGATTTTCGGCTCCTGTAATCGTAGGGGCGATGACTGGAGGTGCGGAAATTGCAAAAAGAATAAACAAGAACATAGCGATTGCGGTAGAAGAGCTAGGACTAGGAATGGTTGTAGGTAGCCAAAGAGCTGCGTTACAAAGTAAGGGATTGGAAGACACTTTTACAGTGGCAAGGAAATACGCCCCTAATGCCTTTATAGGCGCAAATATCGGTGCGCCGCAGCTTTCAAAAAATGGAATTGGTGCAAACGATGTAAAAAAGCTTATAAAAATGCTTGATGCGGATTCGCTGTATATACACTTAAACCCTCTTCAAGAGTTGGTACAGCCTGAAGGCGAACCTAATTTTAAAGGAGTCCTTTCCAAAATCAAAGAAATTTCGAATTTTGTAAATGTGCCTGTAATTGCTAAAGAAGTAGGTTTTGGAATTGATGAAATAGCGGCAAAAAAGCTCGAAAATTCAGGAGTAAAGGCTATAGAAGTTGCAGGAACCGGAGGTACAAGTTACGCGGCAATAGAATCATACAGAGCTAGAATCAAGAAAGATGAAGCAAGAGCAAATATAGGAAACCTGTTCGAAAATTGGGGAATACCGACTGCGGCTTCATTGTTTGTCACCAAAAATAACGTAAAAATCCCGATAATCGCATCGGGTGGAATTCGAAACGGGTTGGAATTAGCAAAAGCGATTACAGTGGGTGCGTCAATGTCGGCGGTTGCTTTTCCGGTGTTGAAACATGCAATGCGTTCAAGCGAGGCAGTCAGTGATTACCTTAAAAATTTGATATACGAATTAAAAGCGGCGATGTTTCTTACAGGCTCTAGGAGCGTAATCGAGTTAAGCAAGAAAAGATATGTTATAACTGGCGAGTTGAAGGATTGGATTAGAGAGTAGTTATATTTTCATATATTCATTTTTCAAAGCTGAGTATGCTTTCCAATTTTTTTCTATCCTTTTTTTATGCTCTTCTGTAACCTTTCCTGCAACCTTTCCCGGAATGCCTAATACAATGTTTTCATCCGGAATTTTCGAACCTTCCGTCACAACACTTCCGGCCCCTATGATGCACCAATCCCCTATCTCAGCTCCTTCTAATATTATGGCACCCATCCCTATTAGGCAATTATTCCCTATTTTGCATCCATGTACTATTGCACCATGCCCAATAGTGACATTATCCCCAACAATAGTAGGATAATTGTCGGCTGTGCCGTGCATCACAGAATTGTCCTGAACGCTTGAGTTCTTTCCTATTCTTATGTAATGCATATCCCCTCTGAGCACCGCCCCGCTCCATATACTTGAGTTTTCACCTACTTCGACATCTCCTATCAATTCTGCACTGCTTGCCACATACGCAGTCTTATCAACTTTCGGAAATTTATTGCGAAACTCTTTAATCATATTTATACCCTTTACCATAAATTCGACAATAACCCTATTATATTTTTACGTTTTAATTAATAAACGTGAATACATGGCAAAAATATTATCTCTTGTAATAAGCAAGGAAGCGGAAAAAATAGAAATGGCGCTGAATTTCAGCAAAAGGCAAAAGGATGCGGGAAACGACATAAGGGTTTTGTTTTTTGGACCAAGCGAAAAAGCATTGATTGAAAATGGAGAATTGTATGAAAAAGTGAGCAGTGATTTTAAGGAATTCAGGCCTAGCGCGTGCGTCTTCATTGCCGAACAGGTAGACAAAGAGAAAAAACTTGAGAAAGTTGCAGACATGGTAAAGGGCGGCGGGTTTATCAATGAAAGCATTGAAAAGGGTTATACCATTATAACATTCTGATTAAAAGTCGGGAACTGATGTTCAATAACCTTAAAAATGTTGATAAAGTAAGACTAAATCGACAAAGCCTCGTATACTGCAGAAAGGATCTTAATTTTTAACAGAGTGAACAGGAAACCATACATGCTTTATCCGCGGAGACGCCCCTATACTGTTTACTTCATTCTTTCATTATTTCAGCAATTAATTTATTTTATGGGTTTGATAGTTGATTGGTGTTTGAATGGAAAAACTTTTTCAGCAGTCTATTAAGGATTTGGGTTCTTTTTATAAGTTTTCCGAAGAAGATTTGAATATTTTAGAGGATGTGGACAAGGCGGCAGAAGAGCTTGCAGTTCCTGAATTTGAGCATTATATTAAACGCGAGGTAAATCCTGAAATACAGAAAATAGGGAAAAAGTATGGGATTTTTAAGATACCTGTCAGTAAAGAGTATGGAGGATACGGCGCAGCTCCGATAGTTGCTGTTTTGGCAAAAGAACGTATGGGGCAGCTTGGAATGGGAATTTCAAGCATGTATAATGTCCAGACCTTTATATGCTCTTTAACTTTGCAGCATTGGGGGACAGAGCAACAAAAGGAAAAATACCTGAAAAAAGCGGCAAATGGAGAGATAGTGCTTGCATTTGGGCTGACGGAACCTGAAGCGGGAAGCGATCCGGAATCTATGAAAACAACATACGAAGAGACAAAAGACGGATTTACGATAAACGGCACAAAATACCTGATAACAAACGGCTCGATAGCGGATGCGATGATAATCTTTGCAAAGTCAAAGGAAGGAAAAGTGACCTCTTTTATAATCGATACAAAAAGCGAGGGCTTCAGCGTGGCGATGCATATGTCTGAAAAGATAGGGCTGTTTACTTCCGATACTGCAATGTTGCAGTTTGACAATCTGAAAGTGCCAAAAGAGAATATCATAGGAGAGATAGGGAAGGGGATGCATGTGGCTTATTCTTCATTGGTAAATGGGAGAATGGGGGTCGCGTCAGCCTGTATAGGGGTAATAGAGAGCAGCCTTAATGCCGTTGAAGAACGGGCAAGGGAGCGTGTCCAGCATGGAAAGCCAATCGGCAAGCACCAGCTGATACAAAAACACATAGCCGAAATAAGGCAAAACCTGGAAATGGCGAGATGGCCGGTATATTTCGCAGCATTGAGAAAAGAGGATTTTGACAAGGACCGAGAGAACAAAGCGCTTATTAAAGAAATGGATTTCCGCTCGTCGCTTGCGAAAAAGATAGCGTCAAGGCTTGCATTCGAATCTGCGGACCATGCAGTCCAGGTCTTTGGAGGCTTTGGTTATTCTTTATTGTCGCCAGTAGGAAAACTGTTTTTGGACAGCAGAGTTGCCAGGATATACGAAGGAACGGACGAAATCCATGAACTGAAGATTGCAGCTAATGTCCTTGGAGATGATTTCAAGGCTTTTGGGTAATTGCATGGAAGTAAAGTTCAACGGGATCCTCGAAATAAGGAATTCGCCAGAAAACACAATAAAATTTCTTGTTGATGGCGAAAGGATATCGGAATGCATACCGGACAGCAGCGATTTTGCCAGACTTTCGGAAAAGGATTTTTCCGTCAAAGTAAAGATGGGGGTAGGCTTCATAAATGGGAAATTCGAGATAAAATATTCAATTTCAAATATAACTACTGAGCATGCAGAGTATAGCATAGAATGGGAAGGTATGGGTAACAGTGCGAGGATTCTGCTGTCGCTTGATTTGAGGGGTGCAGGAACCTTGACATATGTGTCATGGAAGGCGGATTGCGTATTTAGTGGGATAGTCACAGGAATGGGTGAGCCCACAATAAAAAGTATTGCGAGCAATTACATAAATAGCATAACAAAAAATATTTCTGAAAAATTGAATGGTTAAGAGGTTTATTATAAGGATGAAAATATGGAGGTATATATCGCCGATGCGGCAAGAAGCCCGATAGGGAAATTTCTCGGTTCTTTGTCCTCGTTTACTTCTCCGAAATTGGGCGCCGAAGTAGTAAAAAACATGCTTTCAAGGATAAATGTCAAAAAAGATAGCGTAGACGAATTGATTGTGGGCAATGTACTCTCTTCAGGACTTGGGCAAAACCCTGCAAAGCAGGTTGTTGTGTACGCAGGCTTACCAAACGAGACTCCCGCATATTCGGTTAATATGGTTTGTGCTTCTGGCTTGAAGGCAGTCTCGCTTGGTTCTGAATCCATACTATCTGGAAATGCCGATGTTGTAATCGCAGGAGGTATGGAAAGCATGACAAACTCCCCTTTTGTGATATCGGATTCAATAAATTTGCGTTCAGTCCAAAAGATGGGCAATATTTCCTTAGCCGACTTTTTGAATGCAGCAAAAGAAAAGGGCATCGATGCTACGAAATTGAGGCTTGCGGACGAAATGATAAATGAGGGGTTGTGGGATTGCTATTACAATTTGCATATGGGTTCGCTTGCAGAGCACATAGGAACCGATTTAAACATATCAAGAAAGGAACAGGACGAGTTTGCGCTTGAAAGCCACATAAAGGCGGCGGCGGCGACAGATGAAGGGAGATTCGACAAGGAAATAATCCCAATAACATTGCATGATGGGCGGATTTTCAAACATGATGAGGGTATAAGAAGGGACACGAATATGGAAAAGTTGCTGTCTCTTAAACCTGCATTTGAACAGAATGGGACGGTAACTGCCGGAAACGCCGCGCAGATAAGTGATGGGGCGGCATTTCTTACTTTAATGTCGGGTTCTGGAATGGATTCCCATAAACTAAAACCACTTGCAAAGATAGAAGCGTATGCAGAAGTAGGCAGTGACCCAAGGGAATACGGGCTTGCGCCCATCAGTGCAATAAAAAAGGTTCTTGATAAGGCCGGGATGACTATTGAGGAAATGGATATTGTAGAAATCAACGAAGCATTCTGCGTGCAGACTTTGGGAGTGGCAAAAGAATTGGGAATCGACATGAAGAAACTAAATGTAAATGGAGGTGCGACAGCATTGGGACATCCGATAGGTGCTTCGGGCGCGAGGATACTTACAACTCTTGCCCATGCCCTAAACTACTACAACAAAAAAACAGGACTTGCTGCATTGTGCCATGGAGGCGGAGGCGCATTCGCCATGATTATAAAAAGATGATGTGATGGACGTTATGAAAATAGGCATAGTAGGAACGGGAACTATGGGTTCTGGAATAGCGCAGAATGTGTTGAGCAATGGTTATAATGTCATATTAATAGGACATAAAGAAGGGGATTTGAAGACATGCCTTGAAAAATTAAATTTAGGTTTTGACAAAGCGATTGCAAAAGGTTCCATTACCAAAGATCAAAAGGCTCTTTTCCTGAACAATTTAGGGATGTCATCAAATTACGAAGACCTGAAGGACGCTGATTTGGTAATTGAGGCGGTAACTGAGGATACTGAGGTAAAAAAAGGCGTTATCCTGAATATAGAAAAACGCGTAAGTGAAGACACAATAATAGCAACTAATACCTCATCGATATCAATAACAGTACTTGCCTCTTTGATAGATAAACCGGAACGGTTTCTCGGCATTCACTTCTTCAACCCTGCTTCCGTAATGAAAGTTGTTGAATTGGTAAAGGGGGAGAAAACATCCGACGAAGCCTTGAACAGGGCAAGAATTTTCGCAAAAAATCTTGGAAAGGTTGTTGTCGATGTAAAGGATTCTCCCGGTTTTGTCTCTAACAGGATACTCATGCTTTTCATAAATGAATCCATCCATATTCTGGAAGAGGGCATTGCAACAAAGGAGGGAATAGACACAGTTGCAAAATTGGGGTTTAATCATCCGATGGGGCCATTGGAGCTTGCAGATTTCATAGGCCTTGATGTATGCAAGGATATAATGGAAGCTATACGCAGACAGGGAAAAGACGAAAGGTTCAAGCCTGCAGAATTGCTCGAGAAACTTGTAAATGAAGGAAACAACGGAAAGAAAACGGGCAAGGGTTTTTATGAATACAAAAAACAGAAATAAAAAAATAGGCATAAGTCAGCTATTCTCTTCTTTTGTAATTATCCAAGTTTATGCCAAGATCTTTTGGCCCAAAGGCCAAATTTATAGGTAATAAATCTATGCACCCAACCCACGATTGGAAATCATGGGCTTTCTGCAATTCATTTTGTAAATGGCTTTGCCGAGAAGCCTTTTATTATTTGGTGAGAGGACGTTAGTTAGGTACAGAACTTAAAGTTTAAACCAATATATATTTAGCAATGTATATATATTTAAAAGACCAAAATGAAAAAGGGGAGAATATGGATAACGCTATAGACTTTAAAAAGAACGAATATCCTAAAAAGTTAGTGGGCGGCAATACCGTAGAAGAACAATCTAAAGAAAAAATACAAAACGAACAAAATATAGTCAGAGTTGAACAAAAACAGGCGGTTAACGAATCGGAGATGGATTTGACAAGAAGATGGGAGTCGAATAGAGAAAATTGGGTAAAAGAAATTAACGCTTATTTGTCTTCGAGCACAGGATTGACTTTAATTGAACAGACTGCAGTGATAAGGGAAATCCAATCTTCAGGGAATGGGGGATTAGAAACTGTTGAAGAGCGTGATCCTAACAACCCCGCCAGAGTTACAGTATCTACAAGAGTTAAAGACACGTTAAACTTATCAGAAGCAATTGGGATTTACAACGCGATTATGCTTGCACAAGCAAAAACAAATGCAGACGAATCATCAAGGTATTTTTCCGAGGCCGAAATAAAAGGTTTAATTGAGGAAGGAAAGGGAAAATCCGTTGCGGAACAAGTTGAAATATCCAGAAGGATAAACAAAAGAGGAATGGTATATGTATCAATGCAGAACGAATTAATATCAAAGTTAATATTCGAGAATTCAAAAACTCTGTACGATAAAGTAATAGAAACGCATCATTATCATAAAATAGATCCAAAAAGATTTGAAACAATACTCACAGAAGATGAATGGTACAGATTATATTTATTGATATTTGGCAAAAGCACTAAAGAAGAAAACAAAACAGAGGGGAAGAAAGTGGAATTGCCGCCTCCTCCAATGCCTAGTTAAAATTTCGAACTACACATTCCCCCCTGTAATCACAACAGCAATTTTGTCTCCATCTTTAAATTTTAGCTTATCTGTTGCTGCATAGCCTGCGATTCCGCCTAATTCAACTATCAGGCCGTATTTAGTGTAAAACTGCTTTTGTGATGTTAATAATTTATTATCCGATACCGCTACGACCGCCCCGTTGGTTTTTTTGATCGCCTCTATTGCATCAGTACCATAAGTAGGAAAACCGACAGCTATCGCATCCGCCTTTGTTTTAGGTTTCGAATAGGTTATCTTGTCCTTGTTTGCAAGCGCACGCG
>JAJZVQ010000032.1 GCA_021845575.1 Microcaldota archaeon
CCTTTGCAAGCCTTTCATCAAATACTTTTTCCACTCTCTGCACCTCGAGAAAATGATTTCCGGCACCAAGAGTGCCAAGCTGCTGCTCCCCCCTGCCTTTTGCCAGCCTGCTGACCTTTTCAGGATTTGCACCAGCAATGCAGCCGTTCTCTTCTATCCTTTCGGTATCAGAATCAAACCCGTAACCTTTCTTTATCATGTACTCTACTCCTTCAATGGCAACTCCTTCCAGATCCTTTTGGGTAAAACCAAGCTTGATTTTGCTGCCAACACCGCTCGGCACATTCTTAAACAAGGAATCCATCAATGGTTTTATCCTTGGTTTGACATCATCGACATCAAGGTTCGTCTTTATAAGCCTTACTCCGCAATTGATATCAAAGCCGATAGCACCGGGAGAGACAATTCCGTCATTTCCGTCGAATGCCGCGACTCCGCCTACCGGGAATCCGTAACCCTCATGCCCGTCTGGCATTACAAGCATGCTCCTTACAATGCCGGGTAATTTTGAGGCATTGACCGCCTGCATCAGCGTCCTGTCTTTTTGCATGCCTTTTATTATATTTTCATTGCCGAATACCCTTACAGGGACATTCATTTCGTTTTCCTTGTCTATTTCGTAAACAAAATCCTTTATTTTTTTTAACTCGTTCATCAAAATCATCTTTTATAGTTCAATATTTATATTTTCATTATATAATCCTTTTGATAATATGGCGATAATATACCGCGGCAAGAATTTCTTTCTGGAAAAATCAAAGACCGCAATTAACGGAAGAACATTCATTTTTGACAGGATTGTAAACAAGGAGGTTGTTGTAATAATTCCTATTTTAAACGGAAAATTGATGCTGGAAAGGCAGAAAAGACCGGTTATAAACAAGACAATTATTGAACTCCCTGCCGGTCACATAGAAAAAGGGGAAAATCCTAAGATCACTGCCGCAAGGGAATTGGAAGAGGAAACTGGCTACATACCGACAAAAATCAAGCATATGCTCGATACCTACACCGCACCGGGTCTATCAACGCAGTTAAACCATTACTTTCTTGCAGATAAATTCAAAAAAGGCAGAATAAACAGGGACAAAGACGAGTCAATGAAAATATTCTTTACCGATATCGATGCCGCAATAAAAATGATAAAAGACAAAAGGATAAAGGATGAAAAAACGATACTCGGAATACTGCTATTGAAAAATAAAAAGTCGCTGTTCTCAAAATAATATTAATATGGCAATTTTTCTGTCAAATTCGACAAATAAAAGCTCTGGCGAGGGCGAGGATTGAACTCGCGACCTCTAGATGTCTCGTCATTGCCCGAAGGCTCAACACTCATTGTGCTTTGCATATGAGTCTAGCGCTCTACCACTGAGCTACCCCGCCATTTTTTGTTTTTATTAGTCTAGACATTTTTTCTATTCCAATTTACTTTTTTATTTTGGATTATTAGAAATGGTTTGTCTTTATGCCTCAAATTTGCAGACTGATATATTCCTTCTTACTTTTGAAGTTCATATTTATATACATTGCGGCAATTTTTTTCTTTCTTTGAGCATATAAATGATAATATTATTATATTTGATATTATTATATTATGTTTAAATTGTTATTGGAAATAAAGTGATAGAGTGCAAAAAGAGATTATACAAAGTCATAAAATAAATAATAGAATAAATCATTACGGATATGGGAAGTATAATGCGGCAATGAACATGGCGATAGACGAAGCAATGTTGAAGTTATCTGAAGAACAGAAAGAATTTTATGTACGATTTTACGATTTCACCAATAAATCAGTAATCCTGTCTTACTCCGATTCGGTTGATAACGTATTCATGAAAAAAGACGTAGAATTTACTAGGAGAATTACTGCAGGAAAGCCTATTTATATCGACAACAATGTCCTTGCTTATAGCATAACAGGCCCTACAAAATCCGATGTTAACCTTAGTACAAGCACCCAGGTGCACAATTTATTTGGCAATATTATCGCAAACGCCGTTAAAGGATCTATAAAAAGCGGCTTCAAAGTAGAACTCGGAAAGGCATACAGTATAAGAATAAACGGGAAGCCTATTGCGGGGCATGGCCAATACATAAATACAGAACATTCGTTCCTGTATCATGGCATAATAGCAGTAGGTCCATGGAATTCTGAAGAGATAAAAAGCACGATAAGGATTAGAAATGAAGACTATAATGAATTAAAGCAGCTTCCAAATCTGTCCGAACTCGGAAATAGTGATTATAGCATAGAGAAACATAAACTGAATTTTATCAGCAATATACGAAAAGAGGTAGAATTGCAGTTTAAGGAGAGTTCCGATATAGCGGTTAGGGATAAGGAAGAAATAGACAAATCGGCAAGGAGGTTCTACAAGAATAAATACAGCAACAGCAGCTGGTTTAACAGGAGTGACATACAGCTTAGGAATGATTCAAGATTTTGCTTATTATACGAAGGATAAATCGATAACTCTATATAACAAACTCTGTATAACAAGAAATTATTTTCGGAGGCAGTTCACTCTAATCAATATACAATTTATATATGGCAAAATGCCATATACAAGATGTAGAGAAGGGAGCGTTATTTCATATACTTAAAACAAGATACCGCAATGCCGAATTTGTTATCTATATTTTTTAGGAAGCTGCTGAAATTTGCAGATACGCCCCCGGCATCATCGGCTTTTACGACAAATCCGTGTGCTCCTTCTGTTATATATACCTCCTTTACCCCGTTAAAATTAAGAAGTTTCTTTGCGATTTCATTCGCATCCGTGCCCTCTTTGGGATTAACAAGGTAAAATCTGCAGTTTTCTTCCCTCTTTTTATTTGCTGCATTTGTTCTCTTTCTCCCCACTTTTATAACCTTTTCTCTCTCTTTTGTTTTCATCCATACCAACCCTATTTTTGTTTATTTCTTGACTTTTACCGTGACGTGATTAGAAGAAAAATGTGTCATTTTTCGCCAAGCATGAGTTTCACATACCCTAATTCTATAAGTTCATTTTTAGCAACACCAAAATTCTGATTTATAAAATCGGCAAGTTTATCCCGAAGGACTTCTACCGAAGTGTTTTTATCCGTCATCAACTGTATTTCGATAAATTTGCCAAGACCTTCAATTTCATCTAAATTTATTTCATAATCAAGGTAACTGTACTGTTTCCTTTTCTTTTTGATTACCACTACCTCCTTGAAACCACTTGCTGACAATACATTCATAAGCATTTTCGGATCCTCTATTTGATTCTCCCATTCATTCCATGCAATGTCTTTTGCATGCGAGGATGTTTTAAAAGTCAAAAGTGCCTTCTCGTTTTTTTCTCTAATTCTGAGCACAAATTTCCTTTTCTTCAGATTCCCATATGTAAAATAGGTATCTGTAGAGGCATAATCTGCATCCAATTTTGCGCCCAATTTTTCTATTTTTTCAAGCTCATTTTCACCCGCCCTAAACCTCAATTCTATTTCTATCATAAAATCACTTAAATATTATCATATTCAATTCTTCTAAATCCCAATGCAACTTTTCTTGTAAGTGTGTCTTCGTCATCATTCAAAGAAATAGGCTGCATCAAATCCGGCCTGTACATGCAAGGCACTAATTTACTGTCTACACTAACCCGCAAATACTCGCCTTCACCGCAGATATTCGCGAAGTTGCACTTATTACATTTAGAATGGTATATTTTTGGTTTTAACTTAATTGCATCATTTGTTATTCCATATTTCTTCTTTATTTTTTCTATTTCTAAATTTAATTTATTCCAAGGAATTTTCTGTTGATTTTTACCAATAATATCCAATATGTTAATTTTAAAATTCATTTTTGCAAAATGCTCTACAAAATTTTCTACTTCAGTTAAATTATTTTTTCCTACGACTATATTTATGAATACTTTTAGTTGTTTATACTTTGATACTTTGTCTAGCCCCAATAATGTTTTATGTAATAAATTTTTATTTGTTATTTTGGTGTATTTTGATTCAACTAATGAATGTACGGATACATTTAATTTGTTTATTTTTTCAAACAGGATAGATGGTATATTTTCCAAAGTAGTACCATTTGTAGTTACTGTTATTTCGGAATTAGGTGCATCTTTTCTTAATTTAATAATGTACTCAGAAAATTTTGGATGCAATGTAGGTTCCCCTCCCGTAAATACAATTTTTTGTTTTGATAATTTCAAAGATGAATTTATTATTTTCCACATTAAATTTTCATTTATTAAACGATGTTTATTTTCACTACCTTCGTTATGGCAAAAGAAACAGTTTTCATTACAATAATCAGTAAGTTGTATGCGTAAATTTCCAGGCAAATCCTCGCTAGAATTAAAATTGCTAAGAATATCTTGCATTTTAGGTAATTCATATTTACTATCTAAATTTATAGCGTCCACGTACGTAAAAACCACCAATTATTATACCTTTTTACAAGTTTTCTGAATGTATAAGCAATCCCTTTTCATTTCTTTTGTTTTTTTGATTATTCTTTTAATATTTTCTAAAGTTTTGTCTATAGAAATATCTGAGTTATTGACCTCGGCCACCATTTTACCTTTTTCTTTCAAAATAGTTAAAATCTTATTAAATTCAACAAGATATAAATCCATCAATGTTTCGTTTGTGTCATCATTTGAATTTTGTCTTCCTTCAATTCTTTTTAGTCTCATTACTCTGTCTATATTAAGAAATATAACTAAATCAGGCGTCATGAAGTTCTTTTCGGCTTCATAAAATAATATTTTAATTTGTTCAGAGTTCTTGTTATTATTATATAGTTTATCTAAAGCCAAATGCGTGGCTAATGTGGAATATATATACCTATCAAAGATTACATCATTGCCTTCTTTCAAATAATTAGAAATATGTTCTTGGTGCATCTGTTGTGCACATAAGTAATACATAAAACGAAAAGGTACATATTTCTTTAGGTTGTCGTTCATGATTCTCCTAATATCCGGTAACAATTTCGGTATTGAAGTATGCAACAGTTTAACCTTTTCTGTTTTTGCTAATGCATTGCATATTGTCGTTTTGCCTGATCCGTCTAAACCTTCTACGGCTATTGTGATACCATTTTTGATTATTGAATTATTCCCAGTTTCATTTTCTTTCAACCTTTTCCCTATCTTTATAACCTTTTCTCTCTCTTTTGTTTTCATCCATACCAACCCTATTTTTTATCTCTTCTTCAGAAACAGCATTAGACATTACCAAATCTCCCCTATCTTTGTAATATTCTACCCATTTATTGTAATCCTCTTTAGGGACGAGATGGATAGAATTTTCCGAAAGCCATATCGCTTTATCAGAAATTTCATTCGATTTTGACTTGTCCGATTTTGTGTAAAGAATATTTTTTAGCGGTTTTTTCGATGTCATATAAAAATCACTTTAGGGGATAAAAGGGTTAGATATGAAATGTATATAAAAAAGAAGAAAGGAGATCGAACAGATTGTATGAAGTAAATTTATTAAAACTGTTTTTCATAATCTAACCCACTTACTGTTATGAACAAGTTTTTATATATAGTTTTTGAAATATCATAAATAAATATTATTTAAAATACAACATATTTGGTTTATAAACTTATTATTTTATAAATTAACCATCACAACTTTTTAAAATACCAGAATAAAAAAAATGCGAAAACATTATGGATAAATAAAAATATAATAAAAACATTTAAATATTAATATAACAAAATAAGAGTATGGGACAATTGCCTGAAAAGGTTGCGGAAACATTAACCGAATTAAAGAAGAAGCATCCACACAGCTTAAGCGTGAAGTTTATTAGAAACGGTTATTATGTTTACGAAGAGTACACCAAATGGGATAGATTATTGAAAAGGAGGATATCATATGGCATTTATCTGGGCAAAATAGAAGAAGATGGAAAACTTGTCCCACCTCGCAGGAAGAACCAAAGAACTGCAGGCATCAAAACAATTGAAGGATACATTAAGAATCGCGATAAAGAAGCCGCAGAACAAAACAAAGCAGTAGAGAACGATGAAAATATCAGGATACTTTCTGCATTGAGCGCAAATGCGCGAATATCTATGGAAGAAATCGGAAAGAAAGTAGGTTTGTTGGGGCAGACTGTCAATTACAGGGTAGGAGAACTTGAAAAAAAGTACAACATAAGATATATTACTGACACTTATGCAGCATTCAATTTTGGTTTTTACAGATATCTGATAACAGTAAAATTTAAAGACCGAAAACCAGATCTTGAAGAAATTAAGAAGGTATTGGAAAAGGAACCGCGGGTACAACTCGCAGTGTCGGCAAAAGGCGAATTCGATCTGCTTATATATGTTCTTTTCGAGAATCCGACAGTTCTGGAAAATTGGTTGTATGCATTGAGAAAGGATGAGATTTTTTCTGCATACAGGTCTGTTTGGAATGTGTCGTATTTTCTAATCGGGCACGGGGTAATACCATTAAGAGACAAATTTTTTGATATCATAAAAGAAAGAGTTTGGCACAGGACAAAGGAAACCCCAAGAAGGAGATATGGGGAAATTTTTCAAAGAGAATATGCAGTATTAAGAGCACTGAACAAGAATGGAATCGAAAAATTCAACGACATAGACAAGGAGTATGGCTTGAGGAAAGGAATTGCCGATTACACATTTCATGAACTTGTCGACAAGAATGTGATAAGGAGAGTAACAATATCAATGCAGAATCTTCCGATTAAATATTTAGCAATAATAGAGGTAAAACAGGTCAATATGAAAAGATTTTTTGAATCAAGAAAAGAGTATCTTTTATACTTTTTAAAAGAGAATGATATGTTAACTAATAAATTTCCCATAATTGGGGATATGGGATCCCCATACGGATCGTTTATCATTTTGTCAGTATATGATGATGGAGATTTAGAAAAAACAGAAGAAGACTTAAAAAGAATTGTAAAGGGTGTAGAAATAAGAACTACAATAATTTCAAGTGTTATATTAGGTTCTATATGTATGAATAAACTAGAAACCAAACAGATAAACCTATACAATTTATTAATCAACGAATATAAAATGAGTGAAGAAGAAATCTTTAGATTTCTCTATAAAAAAGAACTTTAAATTATTTATGCACCTCCTCCAGTTCCTCCCATAATTACACCTAAATTCTAATCTCTGATAAGGTTTTTAAACTTTATTATTGGCTATGTTTATCAGAATAAAAGTGCACTGGAATTAGAAAGTGCGGGCTTTGCATAATGCAAGTTACGCGGCCCTAAATATATCCTTTTTCATTTCTGTAACGTCGCCGCTTTCCGACAATAAATAAAGTATGGTCCGCACTGCTTCGGCATCCATATGGAGTTCTGCAGAAATCTCATCCACTGACATACTCTTTT
>JAJZVQ010000033.1 GCA_021845575.1 Microcaldota archaeon
AAGATAGAATATGTTCCCACAAGTGTATCATTTGAGTTTATAGGCAAGGAGGTAGCACATGAAACCAAAAAAGGAATAATGGCTTGCGATGACACTGTCATCGTGAAAGTGGAAGAAAATGGCCAAAAAAATTCATATCCTATAACAAAAGAGGAATTTGATACTACTTATGAAAAAAATGGCGATGTTTATATGTTTAAACCTAAGGTAGTTATTGCGTTAGAGGTAGATAGAAGCGTTTTTGTAAGGATTCCTTGGAAAACCTTGTTGAATTATGCAAACAAAGGCGATTATGTAGTGTATAATTTTATGGATAACAAGGAGCTGTTTGTTTTTTCCGAGTCAGAGTTTAAAAGGAATTACGAGATTATTGGAAATCGCCAAGAAATTTTTGAAAAGTACGCCAAATATATTAGAAAGTGATAATTTCATCTGTTAATATTGACCGCAGATAAATCATTGAAAATTATCGATGATATATTTTATACAAACGCCAACGATACATAATCAACCACATTAGAGAAATCTTTTGTTATGTCCCCGGAATTGGAATAATCTAAAAGGATGGAGCTCTTTGCTCCGCGTTCCTTTGCAAACATGGTAGAAACCGTAATTGGGCCATACCCACATGTTGTATTGTTTATCCTGCCAACAAGCGCATTGAATCTTTCATATTCTAGTGTTTCAAGCTCTTTTAATAATTTCATATCCTTTTCCTTTCCTATTTTTGCGGATTCAAAATGGTTGAAATCAGAAGAAGCAATGACTACTGATTTTTTATCGAGCTTTTTTGAGGCTTTGGAAATTGCAGTCGATAAATCAGTGCATGAATTGATATCTTGGTCACCCATGCATATAAACACAAATTTCTTTTTTCCCATCCCTATGTATTGGAGAAACGGAAGCTGCACTTCTATCGAATGTTCGAATTCGTGCGCAGTTTCGTCCATTTCCGCGATTCTTGATTCCTCCTTTATTGCCTTTGAAAAAAGAGTGTCGTTTTTTACTATTCCAAGCGGGGTTTCCCAGTCCTCATTCGATATCGATATTGGCGTGCCTATTCCAGTGTGGTTTGGGCCTATGATTATCAATGTTTCTATTTTTTCGATGTCTGCCTTTTCTGCAATCGCCTTATATGCATGCGAGGCCGTTTTTCCAGAATATGTGTATCCTGCATGTGGCGCAACATAGGAATAAGCGTTCCTTATTCTATCTTTGTCTATACGCGCCGAATTGATGTTTTCTGATATAAATTTCTCTATATCCTCTTTTTTGCTTGGATAAAAGGTTCCGCCGAACATGCTTTTTCTTACCATTATTCATTAACAGATTAAATAAATAAAAAAGTATCTCTAATAATGTGAGATTATTTTTTTATGTTCTTAAAAATCACTTTTAGAATATTGTACCCGTCTCGAAAGGTTCGCAGTTTCCCTTCGCCTCCGGATCTCTTCTTCTCGTAGCTTGGTATCTCTATTATTTTCAGACCCTTTTTGACTGCAGCTATATTTATTTCAGTCTCAATCCCGAAACCCATTTCTTTTAAATTCAGCTTTTTAATTGCTTCTCTGGAAAAACTTCTGTACCCATAACATAAATCAGAATAATTGGATTTATAAAAAAGGTTCACCATCATAACAAAAATCTTATTGCCAAACTTTCTCAAAGCGGGCATGTCTTCGGAACCCCCGCCTATTATAAATCTCGAGCCCATGCATACATCATACCCAGATTCTATCCCTGTTATAAGAAGCTTCAGTTCATTGGGCCTGTTGGACAAATCGGCATCCATAGATATGATTATGTCTCCTTTTGCAATGCTCATGCCTTTTTTGAGCGCAGAGCCCTTTCCGACATTGTCATATATGACTGTTGCGCCATTTGAACTTGCGATTTTTGCCGTATTATCGGTCGAATGCCCGTCCACTACTATTATCTCGTAATTATACCCTTCAAGCACTTTCTTGACGCCACTTATCACTTCACTTATATTTTTCTCCTCGTTGAGGGTCGGTATTACAACACTTAAGTAAATATTCTTATTCATGATTTCACTTGTAACCTTTTGATGGATTTTTTCATCCTGACGGTACTTTTTTCTGGTGCTTCATGTTTCTAATTATTGAAATGATTATAAGCAATATAAGAAATATTATTATTGCGGCTATTAAAATCCCTGTGTAAAATATAGGGCTTTGGGTATGGCTGGCGTTTGGTGAGCTTGAAAATGAAATCAGATTCAAAGAGGAATAGGATACATTGTCATGAATATATGAGGTTATTATCCCAATATCAATTGTTTCGGAAGGGGACAGCATTGACTGATTAATAACAGAATCAAATCTGTAGGCGCCGTCTTTGGAAATCTCCATGCGGATCATTTCTGGGTTAAGAAGCCCCTGCGGATTTATAAAATAAACAGTCGCGTTCAGCGGATAGGGTGCGGGATTCGCCACGCTCACGTTTATTTGGCTGCCCTGCGTTGATGCATTGGTAACCAAAAGGGACTTCGTGGAATTGATATAACTTACAAGACACGGAAATGAAACCGAAAAGCGTTGGGTTCCCTGTGCATATGAAACCAAGACCCCGAAACCATAAGTTCCTTTGTAAACATTTTGGTTTTTTATCGGGAATCTGAAGATATACTCCTGATTGGGGTTTAGGGTTTTGAGAGTACTGATGTTGTATGAATAAAGGCCGTGCAGATTAGTTGTAAGAAACATGTCGGATGCAGGCCCGTTCCCGCTATTAGACAAGGTAAAATTTATGTACCTGCCGACGTTGCTTGCTATAAGGTTGCTGCAACTTCCCGTAAGTGTTACCGTTGACGCTCCAGCTATTCCAACAAATAAAAATGCGATGATATATAAAAAAGTTTTCATGCAAACAATAAAATAATGCATAGGAAATTATAAATATATAAATTAAAATAAAATTAAGGAATTGACATGAAAGAATTTTTTGGATTGGCTTCCAATATAATAAAATCGAATTTCACTGAATTGAAAAAACCGTACAAGCTGAATTTTGCCGTAACCTATCATTGCCAGTCAAGGTGTGCGATGTGTAACATATGGAAGACGAAGCCCACAAACGAATTGAGCATTGAAGAGATAGTTGAGTTCGCAAGAAAAAACCCTTATTTCAACTGGATAGAACTTACTGGAGGCGAGATATTCTTAAGAAGCGATCTTGTAGACATAGTAAGGGTGTTTCGCAAATATTCAAATTTATACCTTCTTACAATGCCTACAAATTCTTTATGCAGCCATGAATTAGTGAAAACCGAATTGAAGGACATGCTCAAATTGGGAATACCAAAAATAGCGGTAACTGTGAGTCTTGACGGGTATAAGGAACTACATGACTCGATAAGAGGAATCCCCGGAAATTACGAAAAGGCGATAAATATGTTCAGGATGCTGACAGAATTGAAAAAGGAGTTCAAAAACCTGTATTTTGTATTCGGTTATACTATGAGCAAGCTGAACGAAGGAAAATTCATCGAAACATTTGAAAAAGTCAAAAAAGATATACCGAAACTAAAATTCAATGACTTCCACATCAATGTCGTGCAGATGTCAGACAACTATTATGGAAACAGCGATAATAACATAATCCCAAACAAGGAAATCGTTGCAGGCGAATTAAGGGAAATAATAAAAAACAGGGAAAAGGAATTCGGGGTTATTCCAAGCATAGAAAACACATTCTTGAAGAATCTAATAAAATATGCGGAAACAGGAAAAATCCCTTTCAGGAGCAGGAGCCTTGAGGCATCGTTTTTCCTTGATAGTTATGGAAACGTGTTTCCTTCCATAATGTGGAACGAAAAGATAGGAAATATAAGGGAATGCGGATACAGCTTGGACGTCTTGTGGAATACTGAATCGGCAAAGAAAATAAGGGACAGGATCAAAAAGGGCGATGAGCCTATGCAATGGACGTCATGCGAGGCTTACCAGAGTATAGTCGGAAACATGAAAAGCATGATATAAACCATCAATTATAAGCGAGCTTCTGCCACAATCACATGTAGCTTCATGCTATGCAGAATCAAAAGAAATACACACCAAATGAATTATTTTGCATTCAATATACTCCTATCATTAAACCGAACTCCTCGCTTTCTGCCTAAATTTTAGTATGATATTTGATATGCTTCTTTTTCATATCTAATATTTTACAATGCTAAATATATCATATCCTTCAAGTTTTTCCCTCGCTTTTAGGCCGGTTAATTCAATTAATACACAGACGCCTACAATATTCGCATTTAATTTTTCAAGCAATTCAATACTCGCTTTTACTGTTCCGCCAGTCGCAAGTATATCATCAACAATCAATACATTGCTATTTTTTTCAATTGCATCCTCATGTATCTCGATTGTTTCTTTCGAATACTCCAAATCGTAACTAAGCGCAATTGTTTTATAAGGTAATTTTCCCTTTTTTCTTATGGGTATAAATCCCTTGTTTAATTTGTTTGCAAGCACCGAACCTATAATAAATCCTCTCGCATCGATTCCTGCAATATAATCTATTTTTTTATTATAAATGTTGATATCAATATAATCAATGCATAACCTAAACAGATTGTTGTCCTTTAATATAGGAGTTATATCTCTGAATACAATTCCGGGCTTTGGGTAATCTTCAATATCTCTTATTTTAGATTTCAATAAATCTTCAAAACCTATTTTTTCCATACTATCATTTTTAATATTTTATTATTATACAAATTTTATGAAATAAAAAACTTAAATTTATTACATCTTAAAAAATAACACATTACTTTGTCATCTCAGCATTATCTAATGAATTTTTACATATGCAGGTTCTTTGTTCAGGAATCTCATTGACAATATTAAAAATAAATTTCCTTAATTTACTAATACTTTTGTTAAATATTTCATTTATTTCTTGTGAAGAGACCGGTTTTGTATTTTTATAGATTCCAGCATCATAATCCGTAACAATTCCGATACCGAGATAACACATTGTTTTTTCTCTTGCCAATACAACTTCAGGGTATTGTGTCATATTAATAACATCTCCTCCAATGGACTTAAAAAATTTTGATTCTGCTTTCGTCGAAAATCTAGGACCATTAATAATAACAACATTTGCTTTATCATAAATTTTTAATTCCATTCTTTTTCCAGTTTTATACGCAATGTCCCTTAATTGCTCACAGTAAGGATCCGCACTGCTTATATGAACAACTTTTGATGCATCAAAAAATGTATCATTTCTATGGCTCATATTTATAAATTGATCAAATAACACAAAATCTCCTGGTTTATATTTCAGATTTAAAGACCCTACAGCATTTGTTGCAATTACCCTTTCTACCCCAAGTTTATCTAATGCCTCAATATTTGCAAGATATGGCACATTCATCGGAGGAATGTCATGTTTTATTGAATGTCTTGGGATAAATGCAACTTTTTTCTTTCCGATAAACCCAATTTTAATGCTATCGCTGGTTTTTCCGTATTTTGTATCAATCTTTATATCCTTACAATTATCTAACAAAGAGTATAATCCCGATCCGCCAATAATTCCAATATCCGCCTTTTCCATACAACCACAATTATAATAGTACTAATAAATTAATCTATTTATATTTAGTTTATAAACAAACGTTCAAAATATATATAGTTAAGTTATACAAAAAATCATAAAAAGTAAATTGAATGTAAGAATGTAATATAGGGTTATTAAATGTTGGATTTTATACCTATTCTTGGTTTTGCCGCAGGGTTTATCCTAATTATTGCATATGTACCGCAAGTTTTTAAAACAATAAAAACAAAGTCAACAAAAGATATCTCATTACTATTCACAATTCTTATATTTACTGGGGATGTCCTATGGATAATTTACGGAATTATAATAAATTCTTCCCCTCTTATATTAACTAACAGTGTTTTAGCTATTTTAATATCTCCGATATTAATAATAAAAGTCAAGAATGATTTAAAAAAATATTTAGGTAGTAGTTAATTGTAAATCATTACTGCAAATGCTGTGTCAAGGATTTCTTATCTCCTCATTCAGTACCATCCTCTTGCTTTCATTGCATTTGCAACCCTTTCTACTGCTATTATATATGCAGCCATCCTTGCATCGATTTCTTTTCCATTTCCCTTGTACTTTTTCTGCAATGCAATAATGTCATTGAAAGATTTTGTGATTATGGTGTCAAGTTTTCCGTATACCTCGTCACTGTTCCAGTAATATCCCTGCTTGTTCTGCACCCATTCAAAATACGAGACTATAACACCTCCCGAATTTACCAAGAAGTCCGGCAAGTCAAATACTTCTTTTTGTGCAAGTATTTCGTCTGCATCAGGAGTTACTGGCCCATTCGCCAATTCAAGAAGTATTTTTGCGTTTATCTTGTCGGCATTGCTTTTTGTTATCTGGTTTTCTATAGCTGCTGGAATAAGCACATCAACGTCGAGCTCAAGTAATTCTTCATTTGTTATACTCCTACTGTCTTTTTCCCCGTAATTCTGTATGTTGCCTGTTTCCTGCTTAACCTTTTCCAATTTTTCAAAGTTCAAACCATTTTCCGAGTAAACTCCGCCTTGCGAATCACTTATCGCCACAATCTTGGATCCGAAAAGCCTTGTGGCAAGATCAAATGCAAATTTACCTGCATTTCCAAATCCCTGTACCGCTATCCTTGCATTTTTTAGGTCAATTCCCTTCAGTTTAGCTGCTTCCCTCAATACATACATTCCACCCATTGCAGTCGAATCGAACCTTCCTTCAGAGCCCCATACCTCAACAGGTTTTCCAGTTATAACCCCAAATTCGTTTGTGCCTTTCATTTTGCTGTATTCATCCACCATCCATGCCATTATCTGCGGATTAGTATAAACATCAGGCGCCGGCACATCCTTTTCAGCCCCAATGAAATTTGCAACAGACCTTATATAAGCTCTGGACAACCTTTCAGTCTCTTTTATTGAAAGTTTTTTTGTATCTACTATAACCCCCCCCTTTGCGCCTCCGAATTGAATATTCGCAAGCGAGCATTTCCAAGTCATCCATGCTGCCAGTGCTTTTACCATATCGAGATTTTCTTGCGGGTGAAATCTTATACCTCCCTTTCCAGGTCCTCTTGCGTTGTTGTAAAGCACCCTAAATCCAGTAAATCTTTTTGTTTCTCCATTGTCCATTTCAACCGGGAAATTGACTATTAC
>JAJZVQ010000005.1 GCA_021845575.1 Microcaldota archaeon
AACTACCTCTGGACAAGGGGAAAGTCACGCCTTCGGAGATATTATAAGACCTCAATTACAGGAGGCGGATGTCGCTGAACGAGGAACTATACTTGGTGTTTTCAATCAAAAAGCACCATTGGAAGCCACTACCTTCAGGTATGGGAGGAGGTCACTTGTTTATGTTGATTCTGCATTAATAATAAGATGAATTAATTAACAGAGGGTAAGAATGAAAAGAGCAAATGAAGAGTACGGCGAATGCAGATTCTGCAATATCATAAATTCAAAGGAACCTGACTACAAGGTATTTGAAAATGATATTTCCCTGGCATTTCTGGATAAAAGGCCCTTGTTTATCGGGCATACCCTCCTTGTTCCAAAAAAACACATCGAAACGTTATACGATATGCCCAATGAGATTATAGGCGGATTGTTTTCAGATGTAAAATTTGTCGCAAAAGGGGTCGAACTTGCAATGCACGCGGACGGCACATTCATAGCAATAAACAATAGGGTCAGCCAAAGCGTACCTCACCTGCATGTTCACATCGTGCCAAGGAAATACAACGAGCGTCTGAAAGGATTTTTTTGGCCAAGGACAGAATACAAAAACGAGAACGAGGCAATAAAAGTAATGGATTCGATAAAGAAAGAATTGGCGTTGCTAAAAAAACAGGAATAAGTGCATCGCTTAATCCGCAGTATATTTGCCGTCTATTATCCTTTTTACCATCTCGGCTTTTTTCCTGCCTATCTTTTCAACTTTCATTATGTCGGATATGTCGGCGTTTGCGAGATTGCCTATGCTCTTAAAGTGCTTAAGGATTGATTTTGCAAGCTTCGGGCCTATGCCAGGCAGGTTTCCAATCACGAATTCCCTGAACTGATCGTCGGTATAAGCTCTTTTTCCCCCTTTCAGCGAGGGGATTCTGTTTTCGTCAATCTGTTCCCGCTTTGCCAGCATTAAAAGGATATCTGCAGTATCCTCTATTCCTTCAGAGAATATTACCTGCATTCCATATCTCAGATACAGCGAGATTACCGCACCTCTTATGGAATTATAGTTTAGCGAAAATTCTTTTTTGTCCCCTTCAATCAGGACGATTGGAAACTCGTATGTTTCTTTCAGCGACTTGACTTGCTCAAACAGCCTTCCAGTCACAATTGACGATTCGAAATCATGTACGGTCTTTCTTTCTATGCACACCCTATCGGATATGATATAATCCCCGACATTCAATGTTTTTATCTCCACATTCCCGATAGCAGATTCAAGTGCTGCAAGCAGTTCCGTATTCCTTTCCCTGCTATCCACAACAATCCTGATTTCTTCCATTGTTTCACTTCCTTTTTGTGAAGGTTATATTCCTTATCAAAACATAAGTGGAATTGGAATTTGTCGAAAAGAGCAGGACATTCGGATTTGGTCCTGAGACAAAGGTCGTGTTCAGCGTATAATCCTCAAGTTTGTTTGTAGTGTTGAACGTGGCGATTGGAGTTTCTCTCCCCTGTCTGTTAATAGTATACAGTCCGAGTTTTGTAGGAGGATAATATCCGTTAGATTGGGCGTATGTTTCGGCCTGGAAAGTTATTGTTGTATTTATCGGAGAGGATTCTCCTGTAATTATTTTCTGCCGCATGTTAGTCGTATTTGCATATGGGGCGTAAAGAAGTACCATTCCAAGGTTTAAGGGAACCCACAATACCTCGTTGCTTCCATTGATAAATACCTGTTGGGGTGACCAGTCCGTCAGTATGGGATATGCCACATAGCTTCTGAATACGCTTCTGTTTATTGCTTGGGTGGTGGGATAAAACAGGGTAAAGTTGCTCAAAATCGGCTGTCCGAAGACGCCAGTTGTATAATTAAACAGTTGGGCAAAATCACTTTCGTTGAATGCATTTTCCTCGATAGTTACAAATGCGGTATTATAATTGTAAAGGGTAAACAGCGTCTGATTCGTGAAGTTTTCATTGATTGGCGATTGGTAGATCATGCTACCGGAAAGCTGCAGGTTATACGCCTGCACGACCAAAGGTATATTAAACAGATATTCCTCCTGCGTATTATTCTGCCTTGTTAAATACCCTCCGACCAGCGGCTTATGCGTTATTGCCGTATAGTAAGTGGCTTCTCCCGGATACAGGGCGGGATGGGAGGAGGTAGGATTTGAAAGTGCAGGCAGATTTAGCGTGGTAAAATTCAGGGAATAGTTTCCTATGGCATAATAATATTGCGGAGTGATTATTTTCGTGGTCACGATTGCCGCCACGCTTCCCGACATTATTCCATTCGATTCTATCAGGATTATGGCACCTATTGCGGCTACTGCAAGAATTTTTTTGCTGTTTGACTTGAATTTTTCCAAAACAGAATTCATGCCGAAAGCGGCGATTACCGCAATGGCCATCTCTACAGCAAGATCAAATCTTCCAGGTTCCCTAAACACATTGAATAACGGGATTTTGCTATAAAAATAATATATTCCGGGTATGTCGTTTCCCAGACACGCTTGCATTGCGGCATTGGATGAGAGACATGTTGAATTGATCTGGCCAAGATTGCCCACCTGTATGTAAGGGCCGAGAGCCATCCATCCAAACACCAGTGCAATCGATATCCAAAGAATGCTCCTTCTGCGTTCTTTGTATATGCCATAGATTGCCAGAATAATTACCGTATATCCGACATAAGAGGTTGTCTCAGTGAAGTTCCCCGAGAAGATATAACTGTAGCTTGATGATAGACTATGCGCAAGCCCGTTGTAGGAACTGGGCAGGAAAAACGAAAGGAGATTATCGCTCCATGTCATAATATTTGCGGGGGTGCTTGCCTGGTTTATGAAAGAAAGCGAGCTTTGGTTTAATCCGCTCAGTATGGGGATAAAACCAAAAGAACCCGAGACAAATGCCACCAGAACAAAGATTCCCATACCTAAAAGGAATGTTTTACTCAAAACCTTTGTCCGTTCCCGCTTCTGCAGTATGAAGAATATGAATATAACAATGAATATCAAAATCAGCATTATGCCCTGCTCTATATCTCCCATAAACACCGCAAGCATGAACGATAAGCCAAGAGCTATCGGATAGACAATTGACCTCAGAGAAAGCTTCTGTTCTCCGTTGATAATTTTCAAGAAGAAGTATACCGACAGCGGCACAAATCCTATAAACATCCAATCAATATGGGAAAGCGATTGCGCTATATGAAACGCGCTGAACGTAAAGATTGCTCCGGCAATGAAGGAAGCATAGCTATTCTTGACCAAATACTCCGCAAGTGCAAACATCCCCAATCCGGATACCATAAAACCGGCAAAAAACAGAACATTATACGCGAATATCAGGTTTATTAATTGAAATGGCACTGAAATTAAGGAACTTATCGGCGCCATTGTCTGGAATATAAGGCTGGCGCCTATGGGCGGATACAAAAGGTACGTATACCATATGCTGCTGTGCAGCGTGAATGTGGCATAGCCGACCCACCAGATATCCCACAGATTTTGGTACGTGTCGCCGCCGACTCCCGGCGCCACGGTAGTGATGTGGGATGTTAAAGGCACAAAAATGATCAGAGCGATTATCAGGTAGATTAAGGAAACGAAAAAATACTTCATAAAATTCTTTTTTATTCTGCATTGCTTTCCGGTGTGCATTTTTTCTTTCAATTCCCTTATTTTTTCCTTTATTTTATCCTCTTCTTCCGCTATGCTCTTTTCGTCTTTTATTTCTTTATCAAACATTCGATCACAACAAAAAAAGGTATTTCATAAACGTGCGAATAAAAACAATAATAAAAACAACAATAAACTATAAATAAGAAGATTAATATTATTACTGGTAATTAAAAAAATTATTACTAAAAAAATTATCGCCGAATCAAAAATTGGTAATGAGATGGAATATTCGGATCTCACTGTTGTAATACCTACGCTTAACGAGGAAAAAAATATAGGATTGCTCATGGGGAAACTTCAGGATAGCTACAAGGGAATTAACATAATCGTATCGGACGACGGATCTTCTGACGGCACAAAAGGCATCGTCAACAAATTCGCAAAAGACAACGGCAGAATAATGTTTTTAGACAGGTCTTTAGACATGATCCATGGCTTAACCATCAGCGTCATCGATGCGGCAGAGCTTACTAAAACAAGATATCTGGTGGTAATGGACGGGGACATGCAGCATCCTGCAGAAGTCGTTGAAAAAATATACAAATCCTTATTAGAAGGAAACGATATTGTGGTAGGGGTAAGAAAGAAGGTTGAAAAATGGGGAATATGGCGCCATCTCATATCCATCAGCGCGTCATCGCTTTCGCATCTTGTTTTTAAGTTAAGACGAAAAAGGACGGTAAGCGACATGCTCTCGGGTTTTTTCGGAATAAAAACCGCATTATTTAAAGATATTATCAAAAATAATAAAAGCAGTTTTGTTTTTAAGGGCTATAAAGTGCTCATAGACATATTGAGAAATGTAAACAACAATGCGAAGATCGCGGAAATACCCTATGTAACGTTCCATGAAAGGACCTTGGGCAAATCAAAGTTCAGGTATTCGCTGGTATTGAATCTTATAGAATCCCTGTTAAAATGAAAAAAGTGTTTTTTTGGCAATTGATGAAAAGGAAATTCCGCAAAGTACGCTGGAGATAGGCAGCAAGGCTATGAATGTGGCAAGCTTCATACTTGGGGGCAAGGTCATTTCGCTTCTGCTCCTTGCCGCTTCGTTTATAATTGTGGTAAGGCTTCTCGGCCCTTCGAATTACGGCCTTTACATATTGGTGCTGGCGACTGTCGGATTTTTCGGTGCGATTGGAAACTTTGGAGTAGGTTCCGCTTTCAACAAATTCATACCCGAATACAGGGTAAAAAACAGGATAGGAGAAATCGAAAAAATCCTCGCGAACGGCTTTGCGATAATTTTAATTTCCAATATTGTGCTTATCCTAATTATTTTATTTTTAAGCGGTTTCTTTGCGAATACCTCCTTCCACAATTTCCAAATACCTGCAGGCAGTAATCAGGCATATTCCTACTCATATATAGTAATGCTTATCCAGATCGGCTCTCTCTCTTTGATAACAGGCATGCTTTACAATATCTCCATTGATGCGCTCATAGGATTCCAAAAGGGCAAGCATCTGGCGATTTCAACCATAGTGCTCGCCTTGGTGCAGTCGGTATTGAGCATAGTGCTCATATTTGCAGGCTTTGGGGCTCTTGCGCCGTTATTAGGGTATATTGCCGGGCTTCTGGCTGCCTTCCTTGTAGCCGTTTATTTTCTCTACATTCCGAATAAACTCAGGATCGTGCGTCCGAGCTTCGAAGGCATAAAGAAATTAATCAGGTTTTCGTGGCCGATTGCGGTATCCAATTTTTTTGGCACGGTCATGAACAATTTAATACTCATTATCTTGGGATTGTTCGCAGTTGCAGCCGTTATAGGGAATCTCGGGGTTGCGGTCAAAACAGGTTCTTTGATAGATCTTATAAGTGGTTCCATAAGCATATCCCTGATACCCGCATTCTCGATAGGGTTCATGAACGAGAAGATCAAAAAGAGCATAGGCAAGATGTATTCTTATTCGGTATACTTCTCGTTTGTTTTCCTGACTCCGATGATTGCCGCGCTCGTGGTGTTCTCAAAACAAATCTCTTATACCGCATTTGGCGGGGTGTATGCCCTTGCTCCTGAGTATATAGCGGTATTCGGAATTGGATTTTTAATAGGGATATTCAGCATGTACAACTCGCAATTGCTTATCAGCGCCAATAAGGTAAGAAAATTATTGAAATATAATATCATAATAGTAATTATCCAGCTGGCTCTGATTCCGGTATTGATTCCGACATTGGGAGGGCTGGGAGCTGCGATGCTCACATTTCTTGTAGGGCCGATAATAATGAATATAGTCATGGCAACTGTCTTAAGGAAAGAGTTTGCGATAAGCTTCAAAGCCTCAAAGCTTTTCAGGCTGATGGTTGCGAATCTGGCGGTAGTGCTTGCATTTTTGCCGGTTTTCCTGTTCCTGCAAAGTCATTACATACTACAGATAGCGCTTGCAGTTATAATTGTGTTTGTGCTGTATCCTCCGCTGCTTGCAATAACAAAAGCCGTCGGAAAAAATGAGATTGATATCATGTACAATATGACAAGCAAAATCCCGATAGTGAATAAGATAATACCTTATGTACTTGCATATTCAAAATATTTTATGTGATGAGATGAAGACAAGGGCATTCATAGCCATTGACATACCCGAAAGCATCAAAGGCAAAATATATATGCCAGAAATCGAAAATGCCAAAATAAGCGGCAAACAGCTCCACATAACCCTGATATTTTTAGGATATGTTGACGAAAACGAGATAGAAGAAATCAAAAAGATTATTTCATCATTAAAACAAAAGCCTTTTTTGGTATCCCTCAAGGGAATGGGTTTCTTCGCATCGGGCAGCCATGGCGTAGTATTCGCAAACGTAGAAAAGGGAAAAGAGGAGATAACCGGAATTTACGCCGAAATAACGGACAGATTGGGCAGCCAAGCATCAAAAGAGTTTATTCCGCATGTAACCGTACTGCGTTTGAAAAACATAAAATCAAAAAAAGAGATAATCGAAAAGCTCGCTAGAACGAAAAACGACGCCTTCGGCAGTTTTTTGTGCAACGAAATAAAGCTCAAGAAAAGCACGCTCGGAAGGGATGGAGCGGTGTACGAAGACTTGTTCGTCAAGGAGCTGCATTGACCTTTTGGATATTCAACTCCCCCGGTCTGTAAATCCTGTCCAATAAAAGAATATTGAGACTCATTCCCTGATGTGCATCTATCGCGACATGCCGTATCTGGTTTCCAAAGAGATCGGCTTCCATTATCGGAATGTTTTTCCTTTCAAATAATTTTATCAATGATTTTACAATTTCATAATTCTGGTTATTCTGCAATCCTATCATCCTAGCTTCCAGATTGCCCCCTTTTATTTTTTCTATTTCTTTTGCAGCATCGAAATTGCTTATTCTTGCAACAAACAATTCACCGGAATTAATGTTATATACCGATACAAGCAGATCATTGGTAAGATTTGGCGCGGCGATATACCGTTTGCCAATCTTTTCGTCGTATCTGATTTGAAGCACGCCCTCTTTTTCCAGATATTCGCAACTGCCGTTCTCGTCCATCTTTGACTTTGAAATATGCGGCCTGTCCTTGAAATTCAGGGTTAACACGGCCGTGTTAACATCATTTTGCGACAGTTTATCTTCAAGTTCTTTTCCGAATCCCCACATTTCCACCACTTTGCGACCATTAATTGAATATCTATCATCAAATAATAAATTTATGTTTAATTGAATATCTATCATCAAATAATAAATTTATGTATTTTCATACTATGATTGGAAATCGTGTTTCCTGCTATTTTTTGCAAAATAATCAGAAAATATAAAAGGATAGGCATAAAAGCCAACTTTTTAAGGCCGATTTATTGCGAATGGTTTTTATTTCTTTATCTCCATAATTTTATAGATATTTTTTGTTGGAGTTTTAAAAAAACATTATTTTTACGAAAAACATATAGTAATTTGTCTGTGTATAACTAATATCTTAATTTAAACTTATTGTTTTAAATATATTGACATTTAAAGTGGGTCTTATGAAAGTCGAGGTAAAAGAAGATTCTGAAAAGGTATACAAGTTTATACTGGAGGAAGTCGACAGTTCGTTTGTAAATGCCTTGAGAAGGGCTGCGATAAACAGAGTGGAGACTTTCGCAATGGACAAGGTAATGTTTTATGAAAACACAAGCGTGATGTTCGATGAATACATAGCGCATAGAATCGGACTTATACCAATAACTACACCAAGCAAGGGGTATAATAAAAATGATGAAATATTGTTTACGTTAGAGGTCGAAGGCCCATGCGTAGTATATTCAAAGGACTTTAAAAGTTCAGACAAGGAGGTAAAGATTGCCAATCCAAATATACCCATAATAAAACTAACGGAAGAACAGAGATTGAGATTGGAAGCGAAGGCCATAATAGGAAATTCCGCAATGCACGCAAAGTTCCAGCCCGGCTTCGTGACGTTCAATCAAACTGACGAAGACAAGTTTGAGTTTTATGTTGAGCCGTTTGGCCAGATGCCGCCAAAAACTATAGTATTAAAAGCCATAGATGCAATAAAAAATGAGATTAAAGAATTGGAAAAAGAGGCTAAATAATGCGAGGGTGGCAGAGCATGGTCAAATGCGCAGGACTGAGGTTTTTGGCTAAATCAGAACTCCTGTGTCTTTAGTGACTGCGAGAGTTCAAATCTCTCCCCTCGCAAGGTGAAGTTTATGAATAAAATAAATCCGGAAAAACCAAATACAAAGGAATGGCTTAATGTTATCAGGAAAGGCATAGAGGAGGAACCGAAGTCAAAGTTATGGAGAAAACTCTATAAGGAAACAGCAACGACAAGCAGGACAAGGAACGAGGTAAACATATTCAAGATAAATAAATGCAGCGCAAACGAAGACAGAGTAATTGTTCCCGGAAAAATCCTCGGAGAAGGAAAGATGGACCATCCAGTGACAATAACCGCAATGGAGTTTACTAAGAAAGGGTTGCAGGAGCTTCAAAAAGCAAACTGCAAGATAATAAACATAAACGAATTATATGCCGACATGAAAAGCAGCAAGAAAGTAAAAATAATAACAAAATGATTTAAAAATAATAACAAAATGATTTTTATGAAGATTGACGCAAATGAATATATGGTTTTTGATGCAAACAAAAAGATTGTCGGAAGGTTTGCTTCCGTAATCGCCAAGAATCTCCTGAACGGGAAGACAGTGGCAGTGATAAATGCCGAAAAGGCGCTGATAAGCGGGAACAAAAACGACTTGATGAAAAAATACAGGACAAGGCTGAACATAAAAGAGACAATGAATCCTGAAAACTCCCCGTATTGGTCAAAGAAACCCGACATTTTGATGAAAAGGATAATCAGGGGAATGCTTCCGTATAAGAGTAGCCATGGAAAAGAGGCTTATAAAAGACTTAAGGTATTTATATCTGTGCCGGAAATATTTAAAGATAAAAGTTGCGTCGAGATGGTTTCAAAAGATACAAAAACGATGTACATGAATACAATGAGCATAAAGGAGCTGTCGGAACTTTTAGGATATAAAGAACAGTGATTTTTATGGAAGATATTAAAGAGGAGGTTAAGAAAAAAGAACTTAAAAAAGTGGACAAAAAAGAAAAGAACACTTCAAAGAAAACGGCAACAAAAAAGAAACCAGCCGCAAAAGCTTCAAGGAAAAAACCCGCAAAGGAACCTGTAAAAATCATAACTGCAAAGAGCAAAAGGAAGCGCGCCACAGCAAGGGTAATGGTAAGGGAAGGCAGCGGAAGGATAAGAATCAACAGCATGGACATTTCCACTATAAGGCCGAAGGAACTGAGAAGGCTCATGCAGGAGCCCGTTTTCGTATCCGAACTTACAAGAGATGCGGCAAAGAGCGTGGACATAGAGATAAATTTGAAGGGCGGCGGGAGTGTTTCGCAGGCAAGGGCGGCAAGAACCGCAATAGCAAAGGGATTGGCTAAATTCTCAAGCAATGATACTATAAAAAATGAGTACATGAGAATCGACAGGAGTTTCCTTGTTGACGATTACAGAAGAGTAGAGCCCAAGAAGTTTATGGGACCTAAGGCAAGGGCAAGATTCCAAACCTCATATAGATAAATGATAATTACAATAAATAGTAATAACTGCAATAAATAAACTGCAATAAATAGTGATAAAAATGATGATACCTGTAAGATGTTTTACATGCGGCAGCGTAGTGGCGGACAAATGGGAAGAATACAACAAAAGAGCAAACATTGATCATGAAGATCCGAAAAAAGTTCTTGATGAAATGGGAGTGAAAAGGTATTGCTGCAGAAGAATGTTCGTGAGCAACATAGAGCTGATAGACGACCTTATGGTCATTGGAAACAAGAAGGCATAAAATTTCAGATAATATATAAGTATTTTTGTTATGATAATTTCAAAAGGGGCCGTCTGCTAGCTTGGTAGGCTTCCAGCTTGGGGTGCTGGCGACTCGAGAAAATTTCGGGAATTCAAAAAGCGCTCAATTGAAAATCTCGACGGCCCCAAATATTTTACCAAAAGTGTATTTTCATGGAAGAAGAATTATTGATTAACCAGAACGAGTATCTTGAAGGAGGAATCCATATCGCTACGAAGATGAAATCGCAGGGAATGGCAAAATTTGTCTACAAGGTAAGGGAGGACGGGCTTTACCTTTTAGACGTAAAGACAATAGACTTTAGGATAAGGATTGCGGCGAAGATGATAGCTAGATATGATCCATCAAGAGTGGTGGTCAGGGCGTCGAGGATATACGCGATTTATGCTGCGGAAAAATTCGCCGAGATAACTGGAGTACAATTGCTAAAGGGCAGAACTACTCCCGGAATATTCACAAACCCGAAAAGGGACAATTTCATGGAGCCCCAATTGCTGTTCATAAGCGATTCGAGGAACGAAAAGCAGTCGATAAACGAGGCAAGCAATACCTCTATACCAATCATCGCCTTGTCTGACACGGACAACCTTACAAAATATATCGATTTGATAATACCCGTAAATAACAGGGGAAGAAGATCCCTGGCGTATATTTACTACCTTCTTGCAAGGGAAGTTATGATGGAAAGGGGTGAAATAAAAAGCAGGGAAGAATTCAAGTACACCGTAGACGACTTCGAAGCAAAGCTGAAGAAGTAGGTTTTGCCTGCAAATGTTCAGGATAACACTATTTTGGTTATGGAGCCTATCTTTGTTCTTAAGGGTATTAGGCTTGAATGACACTGTATTAACAATCGCTATTTCTAAACAAAAAAGTATAATAAGTATCTTGTCATCTTATTCTTTTATTACATTTGTGTGAACTGCATGGAGATAATAATAGCGATGTTGCTGCTACTGGGCATTTCGCTGATAATGGGGGAAATATTCGAGAGGTATGGGCTTCCTGGAATAGTCGGAAACATACTCGCAGGGTTTATATTGGGACCTGCTCTTATCGGAATAGTTAATCCCGGTCCGGAACTTAGCACAATAGGTTCGGTCTCGCTTTTCTTCATAATACTGCTCATCGGACTGGAGGTAACTACCGATCTAATAACTAAAAACATCGGTAATTACAGCATTTTCACTATAACCGGATTTGTGCTGCCGTCAATTGTAATCGCGGCATTTTTCATATTTGTGATACATACCAATATGGTAGAAGGAGTCATAACCGCAATAGCGATAGGCGTGCCTTCGATATCCATAATATCCGTTTTGGCGTTAAAATACAATTTGATAAAATACAAAGACGGTTCTCTAATTATAGCCAGTACGGTAATAAGCGATATTCTTGCATTTTCTATACTTGCCATACTGACAAACATCGGCAGCATTTTGTATATTATCGTAGCGCTGATAGCGGTATTCGCAGCGTTGTTTGCCATAGACATACTGATCAAAAGGCATGCGTTTTTCATACGCAAGTTCTTCCATCGCATGAGCATGACCGAAAGCGGAGAGCGTATAACATTCGGATTGATAATAGTTGCGGGCTTGGTATTTGCTTCGATATTCCAATTGATAGGGATAACATATGTACTCGGCGCATTCTTTGCAGGCATGCTGATATATGACACATTAATGGGTAAAAAATTTTACAGGAAGGTTTCAAGAACTTTTAAAAGAATAAACTACAGCTTTTTCATACCTATATTCTTTAGCATAGCGGGTCTCAGCGCGGTATTTCCAACCGGATTGTATCTACTATTTTTAATGATTTCATTGGCCATAATCGGACTTTTCAGCATTATGACATATTTGTTCGGAATGCGCATATTCAAAAATATAAATTCGTCTACAGGTACTGGAATCATAGGGAGCAGAGGGGCGGTCGGAGTCACTATAGGAAGCATCGCTTTCACCTCAGGATTGATATCTATAAACATGTATTCGATAATAATATTGGGCACAATAATACTGTCAGTTTTCATGCCACTGCTGATTTCCAAGAAAGACAAAGAGAATGCCAAGGCAATTGATGACTACTGAACGCATAGCGTACACGGGTAATTATGTTGTATTCGTTCCTGTATTATATGGATCATTTTTTATACTCCCGCCAGAACCTTCAATATCCAAAATGATAAGATCCATTTTTTTAATTAGTTCTCCTATTTTTATTGTCATTTCCCCACAACATAATGTTATTATCTGTGTCTTTCTCCTTTATATTCAGTATACATATCAAGTCTTAATTTGGCTCTCTGTCCCGTCTTAGTATTAAGAAAAATTATACCTTCCGGTTTTTTGATTGCACCGCCATGTCTCATCCTGTAAAGCAAGCTGAATATTCCTCCTTCTTCAACAGGTTTGAGTAACCAATCTCTTATCAATTCAAAATTGTGCTCATATTTGTACCATGATTTGTATACAAGATGCTTTTTCACATAATAATCAAAAGGGATCCAAATATGTTCGTTCAAATCGTACAAGTTGCCATTTGCCTTAGGCCCTACCACCTCGCCGAAATACTGACCGTCCATATGTAAGAATTCATCAAGATAACCCTTTTCCACGGAATTGAGCAATGCTTCTACTATAAACTTTTTTGTTCTATCGAAAAATCGCACTTTGTTAAGCCTATTCCAAATCTGTGTTATTTCCCCGTTTTCAATTATTATAGACACATTAGTTCCATCAAGCTTCTCAGATACTTCGATATTCTCGTTTCCAAGACACCATTCATAACCTTTCGTAATTTCAGGTACCACTACGTATAAGGCATTGACATCTTTCCTGTCGAAAGGGCTTTCAAGCTTCGGGAAATCCTTTGCGGTTATCATTTCACACATCCGTTATAGGGCATAAAGTTTCTATCTTGATTTTTATTGTTTTTGTGCATAATCGCAATCGGCTGTGCAGCGTATTTATGGCAAAAACAAATAAATAATACTTTTATACTGATATAAATAACAAATATTATAAAAAAGATTTGTATGAATCAAAAAAAGCACTATATTTTTCAAAATGCAATAGAAAATGCGAGTAATAAAAGTGCAAGTTCCACAAAATCACAGTCTTTCAAATGGTGCCCTTTTTGTGGGGCTGATTTGTCTGAAGCAACAGATAATCCCGATTCCTGTCCTAACTGTAAAAAAGATATAAAAAAAATAATGGATTTGCAAAGGTTCAATCAACCAAATAAAAAAAACAGCGGAGAAAAAACTCCAAAAATAAGGAATAAATACATGATTAAAAAAATGGGCGAAGAGGGAATGCATCAAACTATAAATATAAATATTAATGGGAAATATGAGGATATTGATATTGCAATTGCTCCTGCTATCGCAAAATTAAATACGGTCGGCGCAGAAACAGAAAACTCCTGTCAAGGAGGGAACACATCCAGCCAGGCATACATTACGCTAAAAAGCGGAAAATTTCCAGACGAATTGGTTTCGGCATGGAAAGGCGCGGGATTTTACGTTTCAAAGCATATTGTCAGGGCAGCATATAAAAATACACTTAATTCTGATAATCCTTTTAGCGACATAATAGAAAAATACGCGTCGATTCTTTTTCAAAAGTCGCTAAACGACTGGTTGAAAGGGGATCTTGACACAACGGGGAAAAAATACAGGCTTTTAAGAATTTGAAGTTTTATTCCTATAAATTTTAAATAATTTTATGCCCTATAAAAGATATTTTTTATCTTCTTTTTTGATTTATTTTTAAGATTGATATACTTCTTTGGTTTCGCATACAAAATCTCCTGTTTTCCGTAAAACGTTGTTTAGGGTGCTCATACTCATTTTCCAATATATACCTATACACTGCATTGCTTATTTGCATATTATCCTTTTTTTAATCAGTATATTTAAATATCATACTAATATTATAGGATAAAGTATAAGAAAACAACCAATCTGAATACATTCAAAGCTATTACTAAGTTGTTTATTGGTTGTCTGTATCCTTATTCATGAAGTAAAGATATAAGGATTTGATTTTTTGCACAAGGTCGAATGCTACTTCTGAAGCTGAATAAGAATCAAAATGGGCAGTGGTAGTTTTGTTTTTAATTTGCATTTTAAGGTTTATTGCAGAGTTTCCTGCAAACTGTGTATAACCCTTTCCTATAAATTCTTTTGTATGTGCGTCGCTGGCGCCCACTTGTGCGAACCCAAGAGAGGCATTTGCTAATGACGCCATTGCATTAAACACAATAGAGAAAGAGCTCGAATTGTTGATTACTTCGATTGCGTCAAAATCCAAACCTGCCAAAATCCTTGATAAAGGAGGATACCCTTTTTCATTGAATTTGACAAAATTGAAAGGATGCGGTGCAATAGCAATACCTCCCTGTTCATGAATTTCGTAGATGGTTTCTGAAGCGGTTTTTCCTGGAATAATTTTCCGATTTAAAAAGAGACCTACGACATGGCCATTCTTCGTAGAAATTTCTTCGCCTATTACAACATCCACTTTAATATTATTTTTCAGCGCATACTCTTTTGCCTTAAAAGCACCTTTTATCCTGTTATGATCAGTGATGGCAATCACCTGCAATTTTCCTGCAGCAGCATCGATAATGCTTTCTGGGGAGCTTGTTCCATCACTATAGCTTGAGTGTATATGTATATCGGCTTTTGAATAAACAGTATCGCTAATATCATTACAGGTTTCAAATCTTTTTAGTTCTGATATATCTAAGCATATATCGGAATGATAGGCTAAATTTTGATTATTTGCAATTTTAGTTTTTTTAGTTATCATGTTAACCTGTCCATTTTGAGTACTAAAATTTATACCTCTTTTGTTTCTTCAAAAATTATAAGAGAATCGCCAAGCTCTCAATAAAATATAATTATAAATATCTCTAAATAATATTGATATATATTTGATTACATGGAAAGATCTAAAATTAGGAGCGAAGGAAGCGTAGAAAGAGAGAAAAATATAAAATTGATTTTGCGCTCTGATAACACAATTCCAATCAATAAGATTTTTTGCAGTGAATTTGATGCATTAAATATCCCAAAAAACGTTCAGAAAGAAATACGCAACAAATATGATAAATATGTTAACGGGATTGCAAACAGCATCAAAGTTTGGCTGAATGCGAATAAAATCGAGAACATAGATAAAACAGATGAGAAAGAACTTTTTGAATATTTATTAGATGTTTTCCACAAAGATTTCAGTACCTCATATAAAGAGAACATTACACTAACCGCGTCGATTCAAAATAATGAGTTTAATTGTTACTCTTCTTGCATAATTCTTGGAGATGCATTGGATAAAGTTGGTAAAAATTTCAAGGTTTTGGCGCTTTCCAATCATATATTATTATGCGGTAAATCTTATGCATTTGAAACCACCTCTGATTTGGGAAAAAATGCAACTTATCCTTTGAAAGAGATTAATTTGTATTATACGAATTTGAAAGAGAAGAACGCGGAATTTTTATTATATGCTGCGTATACCTGGATATCAGATATATTTGCCGAAAAAGACGAATTTGTAGAAGCAATAAAATACCTTGACAAGGCTATAGACGTAGATCCAAACCACATAAGTGCATGGAATAATAAGGGCGTATTATTAAGTGAAATAGGCGAATATGAAAAAGCTTTAAAGACTTTTGATACCGCATTAAAAATCAATCCAAAAGATAATGATACATATTATAACATTGGAAAGTTATTTTACAAAATGAAAAAATACGAAGAAGCCGCCAAATTTTTCGAAGAAACGGTAAGGATTAATCCGAATGATATAGAGGCATGGTATAATAAAGGATCCGCCCTTCTAGAATTGAAGGAGCTGGAAAAGGCGAACGAATGTTTTAAAAAAGCCCAAAGTCTAATTAATTATAAATCCGATTAATTAAGGAACAGATATTATGTTTATAGAAAGGGGTACAAAATTGATATATACAAAACCTCTATTTGTTTAAAATGGATTACCTAACATTTAAAGTAAGATATAAATATTTAAATTAACACTAAATAATTAGTGATTGGATGGTTGATGCATTAAAAAAGAACGAAAAAAATGAGGATAAAGTGATAGTGGCAAAAACAGGGGATACTGGATTTGTAATGGTTAATAACAAAGTGGTCCATAAACTGTCAAAAGGGGAAAAATTTGTTGGATTTGGTGAATTTGTCAAAACCAAACCTATTGAAACTATAAAGATGCCTTCATTAATATCAAAAGAGGAAATACTGTCCAAAACCCAGGAAATCGAAAGTCCAGCAGAAATAAAAAACGAAACAAATAAAAATGATACCAAAAAACAAAAAGGACTCAAAAAAACTATAGAAACGTTATTCGTTGCAGCGGCTATTTCTGCTTTATCTTTAACCGCACCGACAATTGCAAGTGCAAGCGGTTATAATAATTATTATGGGCAGAATCCACAGACTCAGGTGGTAACTCCAAACCAGCAGGGAAACGCGGCATTGGGAGTCGTAGAACAGGACATACCCGTTACAATAAAGGAGGCGCCTACTCAAACAACCCAGAATACCAATAATATAATAATACCTGCAGCCGGGGCGGCAGCAGGAGCATATATCGGAAGCAGGGTAGGAAAGGCATTTGGCAATGAAGGGGTAGGTGCGGTAATAGGAGGAATATTTGGTGGAGGGGTTGCAAACGAAGTTGGTCAGAACGCGGGAGTACAGACAGTTCCTGGAAATGAGGTAATAGTCAATATAAACGGCCAACTTTATACATATGTGCAACAGGGAGCTGTGCACTTCAGTCCTGGAGAAAAAGTGGTCGTAACTGAAATAAACGGAGTTTACCATGTTTATCCCGCTGCGCAGTAACAATAGTGTTTTTGAAAATTTAATTTGGTGTAATTATGGAAAAAGTGGAATTTGAATTTGAAAAGGATGGTCCGATATTGGTCAAAAAGGAGGGAAGAGTGGAATTTGCGCTCTGCAGATGCGGCCATTCAACAAAGAAGCCATTCTGCAGCGGTGCACACATTGCAGCAGGTTTCAAGGCAGAAGCGAGTAAGCTAGAAATCAAATGAATTTTTTTTCGTTTTGTCAGTCCGTGATAAAGCAAGAACATTCCCAAATGACAAAATTGATAAACTTTTAGATCAATAATTAATCATGGATAAATTAGTGCTACTTGACAAGGCTAAAGCCAATCTATTGATTAAATTATTAAATAAAGAATACCCTGATACGAAATACTACCTTGATTTCAAAACTCCGGCAGACCTGCTTGTTGCTGCTATACTCTCTGCGCAGACAAGAGACGAAGTGGTAAATAACATAACTCCAAAATTGTTTTCGCATTACAAAAATGCAAACGATTACGCGAATTCTACAAAAGAAGAATTATTGGATTATATCAAGCAGGTAAGTTTTGCTGGGAATAAAGCAAGCAACATAATAGAGGCTTGTAAGGAAATAGTCAGTAAATACAATGGCAAAGTGCCTAATAAAATAGAGGATTTGTTAAAGCTTAAAGGCATTGGGCGCAAGACCGCAAACACAATACTGATAAATGCGTATGGGATTGTGGAGGGGATACCCGTTGACACGTGGGTGATAAAGCTCTCTTTTAGGATGGGTTTGAGTTTAAACAAAAATCCAGACAAAATAGAAGAAGATCTGATCGGGAAGATAGAAAAAAAATACTGGCACAATATCGCCTATGTCCTAAAGGCGCACGGGAAAAAAATATGCAAAACAATACCTATGTGCAGCACATGCCATGTTAAAAATATTTGTCCGAAAAACGGAGTCACGGAATTTGTTTAGACAAAAAGGGTTTTTTGATGAAAATAATAGCAGACTTCCATATTCATTCAAGATATGCAATGGCATGCAGCAAGAGCATAACCATAAAAGGGATTGAAGCCGCTTCACTAAACAAGGGAATAAACATCGTGGGAACAGGGGATTTTACGCATCCCGAATGGCTATCCGAAATAAAAAGGGATCTTGAAAAAGGAAAGGGAGAAGGACTTTACAAAGTAAAGGGCTCAAATTCCGGCGTTTTATTTGTACTGAGTACTGAAGTTTCGACAATCTTCGAACAGGATAAAAAAATTAGGAAAATTCATCACTGCATACTTGTAGATGATATAGAGAAAGCCGAGGAGTTGAATGGCAAATTAGCAAATTTCGGCAATCTTTCTTCAGACGGGAGACCGACATTGTCAATGAGTGCAGCGGAACTCGTTGAAACTGTAATGAATGTGGACAAGGAATCTTTCGTGTTTCCGTCGCATGTATGGACACCATGGTTTTCGGTATTTGGCTCCATGTCGGGTTTTGATTCTATAAAAGAGGCGTATGAAGATAAGGCAAAACATATATACGCATATGAAAGCGGGCTTTCGTCAGATCCAAAAATGAACTGGCGCATTTCGGAATTGGATAAGTATTCTTTGATATCAAACAGCGATTCACATTCGCTGGAAAAAATAGGCAGGGAAGCAAATGTGTTCGATATTGAGGGGGTTTCATACAAAAAGATTATTGCGGCGATAAAACAGAAAGATCCAAACAAATTCAAATCAACAATAGAATTTTACCCTGAAGAAGGCAAATACCATTATGACGGGCATAGGAATTGCAACTTTTCAATTGATCCCTCCAATGAAGAAACAGCCATATGTCCCGTATGCGGAAAAAGGCTTGTGTTGGGGGTATTGCACAGAGTCAACGACCTTGCCGACAGGCCAGCGGGTTATATCCCAAAAGGTGCAATACCTTACGTGAATCTTATACCACTCATAGAAATAATAAGCTATGTCGAGCATAAAAGTGTATACTCCGAAAGCGTAAAAAGGATGAAAAATATTATAATTTCAAAATTTGGAAACGAATTTAATGCGGTAATGAATGCGGATTTGAATGATATAAAAGAGACAGAGGGCGTAAACCCAGAAATTGCATCTGCAATAGGAAATATAAGGGCGAACAGCGTGCATATAACTCCAGGCTATGACGGTGTCTACGGAAAGATAGATATTATTTACAAAGATAACGAAAACAGGCAAGAAAGCGCAAAAAAACCAAAGCAAAGCGGGCTTTCGAAGTTTCTGTCCTAATCTCTTATCCCGAACTATTATGCGTCGATGCTCGATTCCTTGTAACCTATGCTTATAAGTATCTTTTTGACTTCGTTGACATGGTTACCCTGAAGCTCTATGATATCGTCTTTATACGTACCCCCGCAGGCAAGCCCTTTCTTCAGATTCTTTGTCACATTTTCTATCTCGTCCTGATTTATTCCGGAAACAGCAGTGAGTATCTTCTTGAATTTTGCTTTTTTAGTATAAACTTTTATTTTTGTTTCTACTTCCTTGTCAAGGACTGAGCATACGCATATCTCCGTAGGCAGACCACATCTCGGACAAACTTCAGACATTATATTTTTGCACCCCTTTCATTAAGAACCGTTAACATTCTTGCTATTGTCTTTTTTATGGATCGTGTTTTCACGACCTTGCTTGCAACTCCTGTTGAAGCTATCTTCCTCTTTTCCACAGCAAGCTCAAGACCTAATTCATCCAATTTGGCCTTTAAAGCATTATCTGAAAGAGCTCTAATTTCTTTCGCTTTTATATAAAACACCGTTCCTTTTACACCAAGGACATTAATTTTATTTTGTAACAAAAAGTATATAAGACTTTACCTGTAAAATATTATTAATCATCTCGTTTTGTGATAAATATGACCAATATATTTGATGTAGATGCTTCTATACTTGTAAAAGAGACAGCAGAAAAATTGAAAGGATTAATCAAAGAGCCGCCTAAATACACTCTTTACGTAAAATCAGGCGCGGGGAGGGAAAGGCCGCCAGACAACCCTGATTTTTGGTATGAAAGGAGCGCGGCCATACTAAGACAAGTATACATTAACGGGCCTGTTGGAGTAGAAAGATTGCGAGTAAGATATGGAAACAAGAAAAAACACGTAGTGCACAGGAAACATTTCACGAAGGCGGGAGGCAGTATAATAAGAGATTCATTGGAAGCGTTGGAAGCCGCAGGTTTTGTCAAAAAAACAAAGAAAGGCAGAGTTATTGATTCTAAAGGGACATCATTTTTAGATAAAATCAGCAATGAAATAAATCAACGCAAGTAAAGCCAGTGTTAGGTATGGAGGAAGAACAGGCAAATGAACAAAGGAAAAGGTATGAATTCGCATTCAGGAAATTTCAGGAAGAACAGCAGAAGAAAGAGCTAATGAAAAGATTCCTTGACAATTTGGCTTATGAAAGGCTTATGAATATAAGGGCTTCAAATCCGGAATTCTACAATCAGATAGTAAACCTGATGATCCAGCTTATACAATCCCAACAGATAAGAGGGAAAATATCTGAAAAGCAGTTTGTAAGCCTGTTGGAAAAGATAACAAGTAGGCATGAACCTACAATATCATTCAAACATAAATAATTATACTAATGGTGTTATATATGTCAAAGAAAAGCAGGGAAAAAAAGGTGAGACTCGGAAAGAAAATAAAGCAAGCTAGAAGAATCCCTCTAGTCGCAATGCTTAAGACGCATAGAAAGAAACAGTTCAACCTTTTCGCTAGGAATTGGAGAAGGCATAAATTAAAAATGAATTTAAAATAAGTGATTGAATGGAGCGTTTACTTACAATTAGTATAAGAAAGTATTTATCGAAACAGCCAAGGACAAAAAGAATAAGAAAGACTGCAAAATATGTGAAGGATAGGGTTTCCCATTATATCAAAATCCCGCTGGAAAACGTAAAAATTGACGATTCATTAAACAGGGCGATAGTCAAGTATTATGCAATGAAGATGCTTCCGTTAAGGCTTAAGGTAGACATAAACAACAATATTGCGAACGTGAAGCTCCAAGAGGTTAAACCCGCAACAGGTACGTCAAGTGGCCCTAAAGAAGAAAAGAAAGCCCCTAAAAAAGCGCCCGAAAAGGATAAGAAAGCCACAGTGAAAAAAGAAACGGCAAAATAAATGAATAATATGAAAGCGGTTAGGAGCACGATATTTGGCAGCGATCTTGTTGGCGCATTTGCCACTGCAACAGACAGATATGTTTTTGTGGGATACGGCATAAGCAAAAACAAAAAAGAGCTCATATCGTCTGTTTTGAATGTCGAATATATCGAATTATCAGTAGACAATTCCAACCTTGTCGGAATCTTTATGAGGGGCAATTCCAAAGGATTATTGGTTTCAAATCTTATGAGCAAATATGAAGTAAGTGTACTGAAGGAAAAGACAGGAATGGAGGTTTCGCAAATCGAAAGCCCGCTCAATACAATAGGAAACAATATAATAGCAAATGACAAAATCGCAGTTGTGAATCCCGATTATGACAAAAAGAGCATTGATTTTATAAGAGACGCTTTGGATGTCGAAGTTGTCAGTATGTCAATAGGGGGATTTAAAACTGTCGGTGCGAATAATATATTGACAAATAAAGGATTTGCAATCAACAACCACTGCACAGACAATCAAAAAGAAATCTTGGACAAGCTGGCAAATTTTGATTCCATAAGGACTACTGCAAATACGGGAGCTTTGGGTATAGGTATTTCGACAATATCCAATTCGCACGGTTGTGTAGTCGGAAACGGCTCTACAGGTTTTGAGTTTGTAAGGATTTTAGAAGCGCTTAATATAGAAGGGTAATAACATGAAATATGAGATAATCGGAAAAATCAAGGACAAATCATTCAAATTGATAGTGGAAGCAAAAAGCGAAAAGCACGCAGAAGAGCTTGGAATTATCAAGTTGGGGAGCAAGAACAGAATAAAGAAGCCCGCAATCAAGATAGAAAAAATCGGCAAGAGTGAATAAATGGAGCACAAGGAAGAATATACTATGGAGGAACTGCAGTACATGTTGCAGGTATATCAAGATAGGTATAGGGCTCTTTCCGAAGAGATAAAAGAAACGGCAGCATTCGTGGATGCAATGCGCAACGCAGAAAAAGCTCTTGAAAATCTAGAGTCGCTGGAAAATAAAAATGCACTTATAAATGTGGGTGGCGGTTTGTACTTAAATGCAAAGGTAGAAAAACTGCAAAGTGTGGCGGTGGAGATAGGTGCCGGCCTGATTGTTGAAAAGGGAAAAGAGGAAGCCGCCGAATCGCTAAAAGGCAAAATAGAGAAGCACACCGAACTAATGAACAAAATGCTAAGCGAAACAAAGCAGATAGAAGAAACTATTTACAATTTGTCCATTCAAATGAGAAAAACCGAGGAATAGATTAATATGTTTGACGGATTAAGAAAAAAATTTCAAAATGCGGTAAAATTATTCTCAGATAGGGAAGAGAAAAAACTTGAGGAAAATTCATCCGGCGATTCAGTTTCTGGCACCATCACGGATTCTGAAAGCATCACCACCCCCAAAAGTCCGAATAATTCTGAAGATAGTATCTCTGGAAATCACAAAGATACCGTTTCAAATATTTCCAGCCAAGATTCAGAAATCGTTCGTAATGGAATCACATCGCGCAAACCCCCAATTGAAAATGCAATCCAAGCCCCTCAGCAAGAAAAAAAGCAAATTAACTCAAAAGTAAAAATCAAGTTGTCAACAAAAATAAAAGGGACTATATTTAACAAGGTAAGACTCAGCGATTCCGAAATAAATGGTTTTGCAGAAGATTTAAAGGTGTCCATGCTCGAATCGGATGTCTCTTATGACACAACCGAAGAATTCATAAGCGATTTAAAGAAGAAATTAAGCACGGAAATAAACGCCAAGGACATCAAATCCGCTCTTTTTGATAGCGTGAGGGCCTCTCTTTTAGATATAATGTCAAAGGCACATCCAATAAACATAATGGATGGCATAGAAAAGAAAATCAAGGAAAGGGAAATCCCTGTAAAGATACTGTTTCTCGGCCCCAACGGAACCGGGAAAACGACAACGATAGGAAAAATAGGATATATGCTTAAGTCAAAAGGAATTAGTATGGCATTTTCTGCGAGCGACACTTTCAGGGCTGCGGCAATAGAGCAGACCGAGCATCATGCCAATGCGCTTAATGTGCCGGTCATAAAAAGTGTTTATGGCGCAGATCCGTCAAGCGTGGCATTCGATGCTATAGCATATGCGACGGCCCACAACATAGAAGTCGTGCTCATAGACAGTGCGGGAAGGCAGGAGACGAATAGGAACCTGATAGGGGAGATACAAAAAATGGCAAGGGTGATAAAGCCCGACATTGTAATTTATGTAGGGGAGAGCACCTCCGGAAACGCAATAGCGGAGCAGATAAGGGAGTTCTCGAAGTTCATAAGGATTGACGGGATAATTCTGACAAAGCTGGACTGCGACGCAAAGGGTGGGAATGCGATATCCATAACAAGCACGACCGGAATACCCGTACTCTATTTTGGAATAGGCGAATCATACAAAGATCTAATACCTTACGATCCAAAAATGATTATAGACGCCATACTGCCGAATTGACAATCGCTGTTTTGAATGAAAATTATATTGCAAACAGTATATAAAACATATTATTACTATTTTGTGTGCAATATTTCATATATTTTAATGAATTGATAAACATAAATTAGGCATCAATGTATTGACAATGTAAATTCAATAAGCTTTATTTTGAGTTTTTTTAAAGGTATTATATCTTCTTTTTTGACAAAATCCTGCATTTGGCCAACATATCTATGTTCTGTCCAAGAATTTATAATTCTTGCAAATTCCGCCTTGTCAAATGAAAAAGGTTCTTTAGAATGCTTGCATTTATAATTTACTTCGAACAAGTTGCATGTTGTACCTCTTTCCAGAATTTTATAAGCATCCCATAAATCCTTGCCTTCTTTACGCTCAACTATCGCCCTCACTTTTTCAGCCAGTATTTCGTCAAGCTCCATTACACGCACAAAGTACCTGTGCCCGTTTTCCGAAATCAAATTTGTTTGGCCGACATTCTTTTTTATAACATCTCTAAGGTATGAGATATCAATGCTTGATTTTAATTCACCTACCTTAAATTCTATGGTATTGGATGAAAGACTTGTGATTGTCAATCCGATACCTTCAATAAAATCTTTTATTTGATAGGTAATATTTCCATATCCAGGTCCTATATACGATAAATCAATATCTTTCGAAAACCTGTTTAGATTATACACTTTTGCCAGTGCAGTGCCACCTTTGAAGATTACAAGCTCTGATAGTATAGAATCGCTGAATATATATTCCAGTATATCATCCAAAACTAAAGACAGCTCCTTCTTCGTTTCATTTTTTATCATTTAATCATCCATTTTTTGTCGTTGAAAAAACTTTGACCAGATCTATCTATTGCCACCAAACTTTTCTTATAAACATGAGGTATAAGTTTTTCTAATATGTCCCCCTTATTTACATAGTCCAAGAAAAAACCAACTCTATTTATCAATATTCTAGAGTCCATTCTAAAAGTATAATCAATCAGCTTTTCATAATCAAGTTGGCGCCCATATTCAATTAATTGTTTATGATAATTTACCAAATCCGTAAAAAAAGGGAACTCCCCAAGATACAAGGAATCGACAAATGCTTTTTCTATGGACGATATAGATATCCATTTAGATTCGTTATAACCAAAAAATCGTTTGGGTTTGAATTTGATAAATAAAAGATCAGCATCATTGAAATTAATTGGTCTATGCGCTTTTGTAGTAATGACTCTAATTTTTTTTGGTATAATGTTTGAAATACCAAAACGTTCAAATGCAGATTCCGTGGCGATATAAGACGGATAAATAATCTTTGACGCAATCGAAAAGATATCCCTGATAGGCGCTCCATTAAAATAATACCTTCCTTTCATTATTTCTCCGATGCTGTCATTTTTTACCATTGCTTTAAGAAGGTTTGATAAAGCAGAACCATTAATACCAAGAACCTTAGAAGCATCTTTTGCAGTGAAGACAAGCATCCTGTTTTTCTTTAACCATTCTAAAAGAATATCTTTATACATAAAATAATATTTTATTGCATACTATTTAAATTTTTCTATTTTGTGTGCAATATTTCATATATTCTGCAAAAGATATTTATTAGATTTTTTCAATATGTGGCTCTTTGCAAAAGTGGATGAATAAAGAACGTTGCTGTATTTTGGCCTCGGATTTAAGCAATAAACAGTCAAAAGGTTGCACCGATTATTCTTTCCGATAAAGAGACAGATAATAATTCACGTTAAGCACTCCGTTCTTGTAGATGCGCTTGAATTCCATGAGCTTGTCTCTCAAAAGCGCTATCTCCCCTTCATATTCATCCTTTTCGCAGTTTTTGGCTGTCCTTAATTTTTTGCCATAGTTTTTGATCGCTATTTTTAGACTTTTCTTATAAATATCCTTGTCTACAAATTTCATTGTTTCTGCAAGTTCACTGTAGTATCTGCCTGCAAGCTTGTATCTTTTGTGCTGTTCTGCCGCCTTGGCTTTGTCAGATATCCTTTTATACACATCTTCCAATAATTCTGCATCCTTGTTTTTCTTGTCGTAGCTTATTACAATGCAGTTTCCGCTTGTCATACTTACACATACAGTATAAGAGATATAAATATTTTACTTTGCCGTTTTGAGCGCAAAGTGCTCACTTTCTTCTTTAAACCAATTGCCAAACAGACTTATTTTATCCCAAAAATTATGCGAAGAGGCAATAACCGGCAGTTATGTTTTTAAGCTTTTTTACGTATAAATAAAATAAAGGCGGCGATAATAATGCAGTATATAGACAGAGTTATAATTCACAATTTTAAATCTTTTAAACATGCGAATATAAAATTTGATAAGGGATTTAATTGCATTGTAGGGCCTAATGGGTCTGGAAAGTCAAACGTATGCGATTCATTGCTTTTTGCCTTGGGCGAGCAATCACTTAAACGCATGAGAATATCCTCAACCTCACAGCTTATTACCGATAAGATTAAGAAAAATGAGGACGCACACATATACGTAAAAGTGGTTTTTGGAGGGGATAAAAATATAGAGGTTACAAGAGAAATAAACGGAGACAGGATGACTTACATACTCAACGGGAAAAGATCGACTAGACAAATGGTCATAGATTCATTAAGGGAAAATAGTTGCGAAATAAATGAAACGAATACTATAACCCAAGGAGAAATAGCGGAATTGCTTAGTCTCAACCCAAAAGAAAAAAGAGCCTTAATTGATGTTGCGGCAGGAATAAGAGAATTTGATATCAAAAAGGCGGAATCACTAAAAGAATTGGAAAAGGTTGAAAATAAAATTGGAAATTCAGAGGCAATATTAAACGAAAGACTTGGTTTTTTAGAAGAATTGGCAAAAGAGAGGGAACAAGCGGAGAAATATATTCAAGCCAACAACGCAATAAAGCAGATAAATTACACCTTACTTAAATTAAGAGAGGAATTGCTTACAAAAGAATATGAAAAAAAAGCGGGGGAATATATAAAAGACATTGAAATCAAAACAGCCATCGAAAGAAAAATCGGTGAAATTGAAAGCCAAATGCAAAAATTAATGGATGAAAAAGAGGCGTTTTCGAAGAAATTGAACGAAAGGTCAATAGACGCAAATACAAATAACAGGATACTTGAACAAGTAAACAAAACAATAGCGGTAAACGAATCAAAAATTGAAGCGATAAGAAGGGACAAAAAAAATGAAGAAGAGAGAATAAAACGTTTAAGCGAAGAGAGAGAAAAGCTAAACCAAAAACACCAAGGCAACGATATGTCAATAACGGAATTGACAAACAGTTTGAGGGATATAGGAGAAATTCAAGAAGAGCAAGACGTAACTTATGTGGAGACCCTTTCTGCAGAGTACAAAACTTCGCAGGAAAATATTGAATTGCTAAAATTAAAACTTGACTCATTCGAAAAGGATTATTCCCAAATAATGTTTGATCTTAACAGTATCGAGAAGGATATTAATAGCCTAAAGGACTCAATCAAACTGTTAAAAACCCAATCCGCAGAAAAGGAGTCTTTCAGTAATTTGACAAAAAAATCGTTGGATGACGCCAAAAACAAAATAACCAAAAAGCTTGATGAATTAAAGGTATTTGAGCTAAAACTAAAAAAATTAGATGAGGAGGCCAATAAATGGCAGGTAGAGCGAATCAATTTTAAGGAGCAGCTTTCGTTGTCAGGCAACTCTGATAAGATCGCAAAATTCTTAAATGCAAATATAAAAGAAGGATTTTATGGCAGAGCGGAGGATTTATGCAGTTACGATGAAAAATACGCTCTTGCGGTATATGCATCTGCATCATCAAGGCTCAATTACTTTATAGTCGATTCTATAGACATTGCAGACATCGCCATAAAATTGCTAAAAAATAATAATCTTGGGAGAGCGTCGTTTATCCCGTTAAAGAGCCTTAACGTTAAAGAAACCGGCACGGGCAAGAACAATGACGAAGATGAATTGCTTTCACATTTAAAATTTGACAACAAATTTAGGAAAGCGTTTCAATTTATATTCTTTAATACTTATATTATAAATGACATTCAGGAATCAAAAAAATTGGGTATAGGCCATAGAAGGTATGTCACATTAAATGGCGAATTAATCGAAACTTCAGGCATAATTACCGGCGGAAATATAAAACTGAATCCATCGTTTAAAAACATAGAGTTAAAGTTGAATAATGCAAATGCCAACTTAGAAAGGATAAATAATGAAATGTCTATAACAAGGAAAAGTTTGGAAGAATCGCGAAAAGAACTTTCGGAATACGAATCAATGCGCCTAAAACTGGATTTTGAATTAAATTATTCTATCAAAGAAACCGCAAAAATTAATTCTGATATATCAAATTCAGACAATCTTCTTGTTAATAAAATAAATAAACTGGAAGACCTTAAAAAATTACTTAAAAAAATATCAGAGGAAAAGGAGGATGTTTTATCCAAATTAAATGAAGAAAAAGAGACAAATAATCGATTATACCATAGATTGACGAAATCACTCTTGGAAAGCCACGGGAAAATGTCGGCCGAAGAAATCGAAAAAACAAAGATGGCCAGAGAGCAAAAAGAAAGCAAAAAAATAAAAATTGCCGAAATAACCAAGGAGAACCAGATGTTGAATGATCGAATCAATGATATCATCAGAGAAATTAATGATTTGAATATTAATATTGAAAAATCAAAAAGCGACGAGAACGATATAATATTAGAAACGGCGAATCTCAGGAAAAATATGCTGGAGCTTCAAGAAAAAATGGCGCATTATGATGCCGAAACCCAAGAAGTCTATGCCCAACTAAAAAGGTATGAAAGTGAAATGTCCACTATCAGTATGGAAAAGGGAAAATTATTAAATAACTTAGAAAGATTAAACAAGGAGATTTTTGACGTCGAAGCGACCAAAGTGCAATTAGAGGTAAGGATCGGCGATATAAAATCTGAACTTATACAATATACCGAAATGCCGCTCGTAAAAGGAGATGTCCAAACGCTAGAGGGTGAACTCGCCAAAAAAAGACTAGAATTAGAGGGTATTGGAATGGTGAATATGAAAGCTCCAGAAATTTACGAGCAAAAAAAGGCGGAGGTAGACGAAGCGCAACAGCGTATGTCAATCCTCCAAAACGAGAAAGCATCCATACTTGAGATGATTAACCAGATAGAGTCAAGAAAGTTAGATATATTTACCGAAACACTTGAATCAGTCAATAAAAATTTCAAAGAGTTATATAAACATATATTCACTGGAGAAGCGTCACTTGTTGTGGATAATATAAAAGACACATTCAATTCTGGCTTGTCTATAGACATAACCATAGATAATAAGCATAAACCAATGGAAAGGTTTTCAGGAGGTGAAAAATCCCTTATGATGTTAATGCTTATATTTGCCATACAGATGAGGAAACCAATGTCTTTTTATATATTTGACGAAATAGATGCTTCCTTAGACAAGGAGAATTCGAAAAAGCTTTCTCTGCTTATAAGCGAACTCAGCAAAAAATCGCAGTTTATAGTCGTAAGCCATAATGATTCTATGGTGACTTCTTCGGTTACGGGCATAGGCATAACAAAACAAGATTACGAATCCAGAGCTGTTGGAATCATGTTGTCTGAAAAGAATTCTATCTAAACAAAATATTTTGTATATGGATGTTTTACATGCATAAAAATGAAAGTAAATCCGGCAAAAATCGGGGAAATGCCACAAATACGAAACAAGCATCAGCAAAGCCGAGCAAACTGATTATCTGGCCATTTTATATCCTATTTCTGGTTTTTGTTGTGCTTTATGTATTAACACAGTCAAATTATTTTTCGGTATATTTCGGTGCGGCGGCACTAATTTCTCTTATAATCATAATAGTGGCGGAGTTTGTAAAAAGCAAAAATGAGTCAGGAATGAAATCAACATTCGCTGAGATTGCAATAGCGATAGTGGCAGTTTTTATACTGTGGTTTATAATTCGCTCTATCCTTGCAACCGCGACCCCTATTGATGTAGTGCCGAGTTGCAGCATGCTTCCGACGCTGCATAGGGGCGATATGATTGTCATACAGGGCATCAATTCTAAGAATATAAACTTGCTGAAAGCGCCAGTCATAAATATCACAAAGTCGGATTTCCAGAACATGCAAAAAAATATGGGAAGCGAGTCATTAGAATGTTTAGCTTACAATGCGACTGAAGGTAGGATTTCGCAAACAGTATATCCGGGTTATAGCGTTGGATTGTTTTTGTTCAAACCTGGCACCGAGCCTAGAATTGTCTCAAACGACTTTCAAAATGGAAATATGATAAAATATTATTGCGGCGAGAACCCAGTAAAGCTTCAAAACGGCAGCATAATAAATGAAGCGTATACCACTGGAATCAGCATAAATGGGGTTAGAATAAATGGAGATATAAACAACAGTATAATAGTATACCAAACCATACCACAGGATTACTTCTATAGTATAGGTGATGCGTACATAGTCCATAGATTATACGCGATATTGAATGTAACTGGGAATTATTATTTTCTGACAAAAGGAGATAACAATCCGGGTCTTGACATACAATACGGAAACTACCCCGCAAATATGAGTTATATAGCTGGCAAAGTAATACTCGATATCCCCTATTTGGGATATATCAGGCTTTTGATGAGCGGGCAGTTAGAACAACCGCAAGGTTGTAATTCAACCGTAATACAGCAGACTTGAAAAACCAGAGTAAAAAGTAAATGTTTTATAATATGTTGTTCTATTTAATAATGATTTTATGATAGAAATAAAGATATTCGGAAATGTGGATTTTGCAGATTTTACATTTATAGAGGGTTTTCCAGGTGTGGGGTTAGTAGGACCGATGAGTATAAGTTATATAATAAACCAGCTTAATCTAGAATATGTCGGGTATATAAAAAGCGACCTATTCCCGCCATTGGTGTCAATACACAACAATATACCTCTCCCCCCGGTAAGGTTATATTATTCAAAGGAATACAAAATTCTCACGCTTTTTGCAGAAGTAGGGCCCATAGCTGAAGATTATATATATGAGATATCAGATGGAATATACAATTTTATTAAAAGCCAAAAAATACATCAAGTAATTTCTATAAGCGGCGTTCCCGTACATAACACCGAAAATAAAGGAGTATTTGGAATAGCATCGACCAATGAAGGGATAAACGAACTGGTTAAAGTGGGCATAAACAAGGTCGGAGAAGGTGTGGCTACAGGAATAAGCTCATTAATCATAACACAATCAACGTTGGACAATCTTTTGGACTTTAACCTGCTTATACCGGTAAATCCGGATATAATAGACCCAAAATACGCGGAGCTCGCAATACAGAGTATCAACAAAATTCTTAACATAGACATAAATATAAGCGAATTGGATAAGGAGGCAAAAATAGTGGAAAGCAAAATCAAGGACCTCGTAAAGAAAAGCAAGGAATCAAAGGCATACAATAATGACTCAGGCAATGTTATGTATGTGTAATATTTTTAAAAAGCAGGGGTAGCAAAGTCTGGTCTGGCTCTAGCCACAGAAAAATGCGCAGGACTTAAGATCCTGTGGTCTAGCACCTTCGTGAGTTCAAATCTCACCCCCTGCAAATCCAAAACCATGCTAATCAAATAGGGTTAATAAAAGGATATAAATATCTTTATCCCTAAAGATATCAATATGGCAGAAACGAAGATTTACATTGCGGATGCGGTCGACGCAAAGCTTAGAGAGATTGCAATGGAACGGTTTGGCTATGGCAGAGGGTCGATAAGTAGTGCCGTAGAAGAAGCAATAATCCAATGGTTGAGCACACAACATGCAATAAAGAATAAGATACAGGAAATAATAAAAACTGCTGAGAAAGACAGACATGTCATTGCCATTCTATTATTTGGTAGTTATGCTAGAAGGGAAAAGAGTTACAGAGACGTAGATATTGCAATTTTGATTGACAAAGAAATTAAATCGTTCGATGAGCTTAACAAATATTCAACAATAGAAAATGATATTAAATTTGATATCTCAATACTCAATGATCTCCCTTTGAATGTACAGAGGCGTGTGCTTAATGAAGCTAAGATTATTTTTCTAAACGATAAAGATAAATTGTATGACTATAGCATACAAATAGCAGAAAAATGGTCTAATTATAGTTATAGGTTTAATATTTTAACTGGCGAAAAAAATGTTTGATAAAGAGCGAATAAAAGAAAAACTATCCAATCTTGAGCTTTATTCAAAGCGGCTTAGCTCGATTGTGCCTAAAAATTCTGATTCCTACAAAAATGCCGACATTATACTTAAGAGTGCAATCGAGAGAAACCTCCAGCTGGTAAGCGACGTAGAGCTCGATATCCTAGCTCTTTTATACAAAGGCCTTGAGCTCAAGCTTAGCGGTGACGATCTCTCATTAATAGAGAGCCTGAACGGCAAGCTTAGCAAAAAGAGCATAAATAAAATAAAGGAAAGGAGAACATTGAGGAATTTGTTGATACATGCATATGCCGATTCCGGCTATGAAGAAGAGTCTTTCAAGCAAGCATACAACACGTCTGATATTATTGAATTTATAAAAGAAGTGAGGCAGCTTCTCGCATAGCATTGAAGCCCAGA
>JAJZVQ010000034.1 GCA_021845575.1 Microcaldota archaeon
TTATTTTTGTATGCTCAATACCGTGATTTTGAAAATTAATGTCTTGCCTGCCAATGGCGGATTGAAGTCCAATGTTGCATTTGTTGCATTAACTGAGGTAACGACACCGTAGACCACGTGCCCGCTCACATTTTCGCCGAAGCTCTCCCCAACTTTAACTTTTTGACCTGCAAATGCGCTGATTGGTGCAGATATAATCAATGCCGGATTTACCGGGCCATAAGCTTCATTTGACGGAATTGTTATTGTCTTTGTTTGCCCCACTGCCATTCCTAATACTCCCTGATCAAATCCGGGTATTACCTGTCCTGCGCCTACAGTGAAATTGAACGGTTTTCCGTGTAGCGAAGTGGAATCAAAGACAGTGCCGTTTGTAAATGTTCCCGTATAATTCACTTCGATATTATCTCCTGCTTTTACCGTTTGGCCAAGAGCAACATTGCCTGTAAATACGATATATGCTCCTGCAAATATTGCAACAACGACCAAAATGAGCAGAAGCTTGATTTTAATGTTTCCAAAACCTGTTTTGGGTTTCATCTCCCCTTTTTGTTTCTTGACTGCGTCTGACTGCACTACGGCATTTTGTATTTTTTCAGATTTCTCGTCAGTTTTATCTCCATGTTCCAATGTATTTATTCAATCACCTACATTTTAATTTTAAAATAAACATAATTAAAGATATGCCAAAATTTCGCGAATTTGCTTTATTTGGAGCGATAAAGATTTTTTTCTACAATTTTTCCGTTGGGTTCTTCTTCACAGAATATCTGTGTCTCAAATTTATATAATTTTACATTAGGCTGCATCCAATAATTCTTCGGAATTCCCGCCTTTTCGCATACAGCTTCTAAAAATTCCTCTTTGCTGAAGTTCTGTTCTGTTGCGACATTTGGGAGAAGCAGACCTCTATACAGTCCATATTCCACGACCAAGCCATCCCTGCCTATCACAAGATTGTTTTTTCTGGATGCTGCGGTCTTTCCGAGATTTTTCAGCTCGGAGAGTATGCTCACTTCGATTATTAGTTCATTTAGTTCGTAGCTTGATACTGACACAAACCTCGGATCTTCAAAAGCGGCGGCAATGGCAGCATCGACTATCGACTCGCTGATTTTTGAAGAACCATACAAGAAACCTATGCAGCCCCTTAACTCGTTCGTTGGATAATGCATTAATGTTACGAAAATACCATATTTATCGTCGAATTCCTTTGTGTAGCTTTGAATTACGCTTTTATCGAAATGCGGATTTTTGATATATAATTCTATGGCTGCACGCGCGGCTCTTACTAATTCTGTGCCCTGTTTTGATGTATATATTTTCATAGCCATCGCTTATATATTATTGTGACACTTTAATAATCTTACGGCTTCGAGGACAGCAGCCCTATTAATTTTGTGATCTTGAATGTGTCATATGCTCATTTTCGCAATAAATTTAAACTGTTACTAATTATAAGAAATATATAAATACTTCCTAATCCAAATATATATGGTGTTAAAATGACAATAACTAAATCGCCGAATGAACCAAAGGTGATAGATAAACCGCATGAGAAGGATGTTAGAGTGCTTGATGAAAGAGATATGTTATATTCTATATTCCGCAGGGTTATTCAGAAAGAGCAGATAGAGAAAAAGTTTGACAACACTAATAATACTTTATACCTGATGAGCGTGCTGCATAGCCACATGACAGAAGTAAAGGATGGGAGAATAACGAAGGACGGCTTAAATGAGATTATTTATGGTGCCGACAAACTTGCAAAGCAATTCAAGGAATCCAAAAAGCTTGATCCGAATGAAAGCAGAAGGTTGGCGGGGTTGTTTACATCAATAAAAATAAACACATTAGAGATGCTTGCTGACCTTACAAAGGATTTTTCAAGCAACCACGAGGATAATATCGAATTCAGCAACCAATGCCTGATGAAAGCAAGGGATCTGATTGAGAACGGCGAGAGCGGCATAGACATCTTTTTTGACGATAAGAGGATAGAGGAAAGGATTAAGGAAAAAATTAAAAAAAATTATTATATCTCGAAATGAATGATACAGGTAGTTACAAGTCCGGATACTGAGGGGAAGAAGAAGGGACTGGAAATTTGCAATCCCTGCCCCTATGGATAAGTAGTAAATATTTTAGAATGACTGAAACATTCAGAAAATCAAATAGATAACCTTAATTTAGATTATTTACATTTGTGTTTATAGATTTGATTGAATGCATGATGGGGATTGAATGGAGATTATTATTTACACAGACGGGGCATCAAGAGGCAATCCCGGTAAAAGCGCGTCTGGTTTTGCTGTATACGAAGGTGAGAAACTTATCAAGGAGGATGTTTTATACAATAACATTGCAACGAATAATTATGCGGAATACAAGGCGGTAATCGGTGCACTGACATGGTGCAAAAATAATTTAAAAAACATAAAAGAAATTAATTGCACGGTTTATTCCGACAGCCAGTTGGTAGTCAATCAATTGAACAGAGCGTATAAAGTAAAATCCGAAAGGATACTCGAACTTTATAGAAAAGTGAATGAAATTGCAAAAGATTTCAAGGGCATTAAGTTTGTGAATGTTAGAAGATCCGATCCAAAGATTGAGAGAGTGGACAAAAACATAAATTTATTTTTAGATGACAGGATAAACTAATATATTTAATACTTTATATTATTATAATTAAATCAAGAATTAGTGATATTAATGGCTGCAGAAAATCCAAATCAGCAAGAATCGGTAAAAAAGCAGATTGATCCGAGCGCAAAAGAACATTTCCTTAATGGAAATAACCTTTTTGACGAAAGTAAATTCAATGAAGCCATAGAGGAATTTACAAAAGCGATATCGATAGATAAGGAGTACGCCAGTGCTTATTTTAATAGAGCATTAAATTATATATTAATAAAAGACTACGATAGCGCAAAAAAAGATATCAATGCTGTGATGGAACTTGAACCTAACAGCCCTGATGCACCCCTCCTTATGGGAGATATAGCTGAAAACAATAATGATCTGTTGGGGGCAAGATTCTGGTACGAAAAAGCACTTTCTATAAATCCAAATTACGTGGAAGCTAAAAACAGGCTTGAATCCGTAGATGCAATGCTGCATATGGATAATAATGAAAAGAAAGGCACTGTGCAGGTTCAGGAGCAGAAAAAGGAAGAAACGGTTATAGAGGAAGGGCAGATAAAGAAGGTCGCGTTTTATAAATCAACCGCCAAATTTGATAGCGTAATTGGGTTGGAAAAAATAAAGAAGTACATGAGGGACAATGTGGTTCTCGCGATAAAGAATCCTGAGTTGTTCAAGAAATATGGAAAAAAACTTGGTGTGGGTCTACTTCTTTACGGACCGCCGGGAGTTGGAAAAACATTCGTTATTAACGCAGTGGCGGGTGAAGCGGGAGCAAATGTGATAATTGCGCAGATAAACCAGATCGTGGATATGTATACAGGAAACACGGAAAAAAACCTGCATGCAATATTCGAACAGGCTAGAGGCGCAGCACCATGTATAATTGTGTTTGACGAAGTTGATGCATTAGGCGTTAAAAGAGGCGGAGGAGGAGGAGGCGGTGGCGAAAGTTCGTCTTTGAGGCTTGCGGTAAACCAATTTCTTGTAGAAATGAACGGCGTGGAATCAAATCCTGAAGGAATTTTTGTCATGGGGACCACAAACCAGCCGTGGGACATAGATCCTGCACTGAAAAGAAGCGGCAGATTCAGTGATTCGTTGTATATAAAACCGCCGAATTATAAAGACAGAAAGGAACTATTCAAATTTTATACCAAAAATAAACAGAGGGAAAATCTTGATTATGATAGATTGTCAAGAATTACAATGGGATACAGCCCTGCGGATATAGACAGGATATGCGACAAGGCTGCAATGAGGCCTTTGCTTCACGAACATGAAACAAAGAAAGAGAGAAAGCTTTCGATGGGGGATATGCTTGCCATATTGCGTGATAAAGACTTGTCAGGCAGTTCGCTGGATGAATGGTATGCAATGGTTAAAAAGGATGTTATAAGCAAAACTGAAACACAAATAGTCGACGGAAAGAAACAGACTACCGTAAAAGAAGGAAAGCTCGACCCGCAAGAAAAAATTCTTTACAAAACGATGGTTTCAGACATAAAGAAGAATACAAGTACATTTAACATAATGTTGAAGAAATTCATAAGATGGTGGGCGTTGTATATATTCTGATTTCTCTTTTTTATATTTCTATGGCAAAATATTGAGAGTAATAATGCCAGATGGTTGAAACGAACCTTGAAACCGTGAGGACCCTCACGAATTTATTCGCGTGAGAATGTCAGTCGTTTTCATGCCTTACGATCTTTATTATTCCCGGCTTCGGTGAGAATATATCGCCGCTCCTTTCCAATTCCGATATATATTTATGTACTGTAATGGAATCAATGCCCTCTTTTTCTGCGTCTTCTATAACCCTTTGCACCTTTGCCGTGCCTTCGTCACTCTCCAATTTCTTTATTATCGAAAGTACAGAATTGAGCCTGTCGACCTTCTCCCTCGGCATCCCTGTAAGTATCGTATCGATATCCCTTCTTCCGCCCCTGTCTATTGAGAGAGTCTTGAGCATAAACTCCGATAATGCTATCGCCCTGTCCGCGTCGCTGACTTCCACAATGTCGGAAAGCCTGGATTTTGCGCCTGCCTCAGCCAACCTTACAAGTCCCTCTATCTGCCTTGGGGTTATCGGCACTGCGCCTTGCTTGAGCCCGCTCTTTCTCAATTCTATATAATATTCCTGAATCTTTTTTGAGGCCTCGTCGCTCAATCTCGGATGTACGCTTTTTCTTGCGTATGCGATATATTTCCTGAGCAATTCCAGATCGACAGGAGGCAGTTCTACCTGTTCGTGTTCAAGATCCGCAATCCTTGCGCCTGCGGCTTCATGCTGCGTCAAGATATACTTCGCTATGTCCTTGTCCAACTCTTCGTCCAATACGTCTTTTATCGGAAATATCAGGTCAAATCTTGAGAGAAGAGTCGGCGGGATGTTGAACTGTTCGGAAGGATATATGTTCGTATCAAACCTGCCGTATTTCGGGTTGGCAGCGGCCAGCACTGCGGCTTTGGCGTTGAATGTGGCTATTATCCCCGCTTTTGCCACGCTTATCGTTTGGGATTCGAGGGCTTCGTGAAGGGCCGCCCTGTCTTCGTCTTCTATCTTGTCGAATTCGTCGATGCACACAATTCCGCCAGAACCCAAGACCAGCGCACCGGCTTTTAGCGTCCAGCCGCCTTCGGCGAATTCGTCCCTTTCGGCTACTGCCGTCATGCCCCCTCCTGTTACAGATTTGCCGCTCACGTATATGCCTTTTGGGACAAGCTTTGAAACCGACTGCAGAATCCTTGTCTTGGCGCTTCCGGGATCTCCTATAAGCAGGATGTGTATATCGCTCCTTATCAATCCGCCGTCTACAAGCATCTTCCCCGAAGCCCCTCCAAAGAGTTGCAGTGCGACAGCTTGCTTTATCTCCTTGTGGCCGTAGATCGAGGATGCAATTGACGCCGAGATCTTTTCAAATATGGTGGGATCCCTGGAAAGCTCTTTTATTTTCCTCTCTTCTTCGTCAGATATATTCAATTCGGCAAATTCCTTCTGCTTCGAGCGTATGGATACCGTTTCCAAGAACATGGTATAAAGGTTTTTCTCGGTCTTTCCCTTTATCCCTCTCCTTGGGCGTATTCTCAATATTCCTGTGAGGTCTATTCTGTCTCCGGGTATCACCGTATTTACAAGGTCGTCCGATATCCACACCTCCAATTGCCATGTCGGCGTATTGCCGCGCAGCTTTTCCAATGGGTCCTGAACCGCGATTTTCTGCAGATTGCTGAATTTCGATTCCTCCGGGACTTCCCTTATGGATCTTCTTTTGCATTGCGGGCAGATCTCCGGAACTTCCTCCTTTTCTACCTTTATCTTGTATATTGTCCCGCAATAATTGCATTTGAACGTGCCTAACTTTATGCGCGGAATTATTTCCGACCTTTTCACTATCAAGCTATCGAGCATGATAAGCCTGCTTATATATCTGGAGCCAACATCCTGGATCAAGGGGTTGTTTATCGTCTGGCCAAAAAATCTGACATGCGGTTCGTTTATTTCGGTATTTATAGCGTCGTTTACCCTTAATTTATCTTTCAGGGATTCCGTCGCTGCTTCGATTACCATATCCGGGCTGTCTATAAGGAGTTCCGCAAGCTCCGGATCAAACTTCTCAACATCCTTAAAATCTACCAGAAGGCTTAATTTTTCTGGAAAAGAGATTATAAGCGATTCTATTGCTTCGCTATAATATCTATCCAGTAATTCGTCAAACTTTATTTTTATGCCTTCGAGGATTGCGTCCATATAACCGCCGCTAGAAGTAAGAATACAAAAAGATTAGGTATAATACACTCAGAAAATATAAAAAATATAGTATGGCGACTGTGTATTGTATTATCTGAAAATG
>JAJZVQ010000035.1:0-4381 GCA_021845575.1 Microcaldota archaeon
AGCATTTTTCATTGACAGACCTTTTGTTATAATCATTATTTTTATAAAAACAAAGGTATATTAAATATTTCTTCAAACGGCATCATGTTCATATGCTGCGTGGTCATGCTCCAGAGCTTCGATATTTTTAAGATGGTTGATGTTCTGCAATGCCCTATACACAGCCAATACCATATTGTATCGGGATCTTGTCCTGCCGCTTGAGAAGCTCCACAGATCCTTTACCCCCGCAAGCTCGAGCATCTTTTTAACATGCTTGCTTGCGACTATTCCCAATCCCCTCGGCGCAGGTTTGAGTATAACTTCAATGCTGCTGCATTTTCCTTTTACAGTTATAGGAAGACTGTGTGTCGTGCCGCACTGGCACTGCCAAGATCCGCAGCCGAATATCACTGGTATTATATTCATCTTTGCATCGTTTACCGAGCTTTCTATAGCTGCCCTAACTTCTATGTTTTTCCCAGCCCCTATTCCGACATGCCCTTTTCCGTCGCCGACTATCGAAATAACCCTAAATTTCGCCTTCCTGTTGTTTTTGGTCATTCTCTGCACATTCATTATCTCGACTATTTCATTCTTCAAGTCAGGAAGCAATGCATCCACTATCTCCCTTTCTTCTATTCTCTTTCCTTCATGGAATATCTGCTCTATCGAAGTAATTTCATGCGATTTCACTCTTTTTCCAATCTCGGTTATCGGAGTCCAGTCTTCGATATTAAATAAATTTTTTTCCTCTCTTTTATCAAAATTTCTTCTTCTTTGCAATCAATCACTCTGCCTTGTTTATTTCGTTCTTAACCTTATTAAACAGTTCTGTTATTTCCGCCGCTTCTTTGAAAGCAGAAAACTGGTGCTTTTTTCCGGCAACCTTTTCCGCATAATTCTTGATATGCGTTCCATCTATCCTGCTCTCGTCAAATTCTATGCTGTTTCTCAGGTTCAGCCCCGAATCTACAGCACCTTTTGCGGCAGCAAACAGGATCGAAGCCTTCGTAGGTTTATGCAATCCTATGTCGAGTATGTATTCCTTGTCCAGTTTCTTTTCCTTTGCCATTTTTGCAAATAGCATCCCAGTCAGATAAGCGGTAGGAGTATTTCTTCTTGCAGGCCAGCCAAATTTTGCCAATCTGTTTGATTCCACATGCAAAAGCACCTTATCTCCATCTTCAAGATATTCCACTATCTGCATATTTATGCTCCTATTGGATTTTCTTATTACTAACCTAGGAATTCTGCTCTTCAGCAGGATTATCCTCTTTTTGTAATTTGTCAATCCTTCTTTCCTTCGCCTTCTAATAATTTTCATAATACCACAAATCAATTCTTCAGTCCTTTCAGCTCCTTTTCTTTTTCTCCGCTCACCTCAGTGCCCTCGCTTCTTATCCTGTTTATCAGCGAGCTCTTAGTCTGGAAAATTCCGCCTTTTGAGAGTTTATAAAATTTCTTGAATCTAATATTGTCTATAATATTTTCTTCCTTTAATTTCTTAAGGATTCTCCTCTGGCCTCTTATTTTTTTAACATAAAGAAGCCCCTCTCTTGCTTTTTTTGTACCCTTTCGTTTTCCCGTTCCTCTTCTTCTCCCCTTCTTCCTTTTCTTTTCCAGTTCCTTTCCGCGGATACTCATATTTGTTTTTTCCTTTACCGCATAAATACTGCCTTTGCCTATCATTGTCCTGACATCTTCTCTTGTTAATGCATCCTTCGCTTCTTTTGCCGCCTCTTTTTTTATTCTTATTGCCGTAACTCCTCTTTTCATTATTAAGGAGGCAGCCCTTTTTGTAAGTTTAATGCTCATTTTATCATCGTCTTGAAGTTGGTAATCCTAACCTTTTTTCCCTCTGCAATTTTTACCATTTCGCCCCTAAGTTTTTTAGACATCGAATGCGCGAATACTATATCCGCAGAAGGATTTTCCAAAGCAGCCTGAAATTCCTTTTTGTTCCTTACGAGTAAATTGACCTTTCCGTTTATCTTTACTCCGCGCAATTCCTTTTTATTTCCGTGTCCTATGTTGGGCTCGGCACCCATAAATCTTTTTTTGATTCTTTTTTTATTGTCTATACCTCTCTGTTTCCTCCATCTTTCCTTTACTCCCTTTCTGCTTTTAGTCCCAAAGTTAGGAACATAAAATTTCGGGTGTTTTTTCTTTTTAACATTCATAAATATCACTTATGCTTCTTCTAACACATTGTACACTCCATCTTGGAATATCCTTTCATCTTTTTTCCTTATCTTGCACGCTTTGCGCAAATTCGCGGAAGTCTGCGAAACGTCCTCTTTATTTATTCCATATACTCTTACATTCTGGCCCTTTACATCAATCTTCGTATTTCCTACTATCTTGGATTTTCTATATGCTCTTTCTCCGATTATATTTTTTATTATTATATCATTTCCGTTTACCTCGACTGTCATGGGAAAATGCGCGAATACTATGCTCATATGCTTTTCAAAATATTTTTTCACGCCGTCAATGTCGCCGCGGATTTCGCTCGCGAATGAACCTTCCGCATTCTCCGCCTTTTTTGAAATTTTCTTGTTTTCCGAATGCGAGACTGTTAACTCATTCCCTTTAATCGATACAGATAAAAGCGCATCATTGAATTTTCTGATGTTGCTGCCCAAACTTCCCTCTACAATTACCTCATTTCCTCTCACTTCCACTTTTACGTCATTAGGTATTTCAACAATCATCGCAATCATCAATTAATAAACATAAGCCAAAAGCCTGCCTCCAATTTTTTTCTCTTTTATCTCCCTGCTTGTCAGTACTCCCTCAGATGTAGATATTATCAGGATGCCAAAATCCCTGCTCGGGACATATCTTGATTCATAATACTGTATTCTGTCCTTGGATATGCTGAACCTTGGTTTTATAATTCCTATATCATTTATTTTTCTGGAAAGATACACCTTCAATTTCTTCGCATTTCTGTCAGCAAATTCCTCATACCCTATAATATAAGAGCTTCTTTTCATCGCTTCAAGCACTGATTTTACAAGTTTTGTCGAATTTATTACGCATTCCTCCTTTCCCACATATTCATGCGTCTTTATAATATTTATTGCATCTGCCAATGTATCCATAAAGTATCACCCATATTTCTTAAAGCCGAGATCCTCCGCCACTTCTCTGAAGCACCTTCTGCAGATATTGAGCTTGTGGGATCTTATTAAGCCTCTGCTAGTCCCGCAGAATCTGCATTTTCTGAGGCCCCTTCCCTTAAACCTTTTCTCGACTTTCATTTCCATTATACCACATTCACGTCAAAATTATTTTTTAAATATTCTTTTATTTCACTTGCTTCTATTATTTTATGCCTTTTATGCACAATTCCGGCCTTCCTTTTTCTTCTTTCCACATGCATCCCTTTTCTTTTGAAGGCAATATTCACGTTCATGCCGAGCATGCCAATTTTAGGGTCATACTTTATCCCCCCTAAATCTATATATTCCCGTATTCCAAAATTAACGCTGTTATTTATCACCGAAGACTCTTTTAATTTGTTGTCTACTGCATCAAAAAGCATTTTTATCAGTTTTTCGGAATTTCCTCTTACTGTGACATATGCTCCGATTTCTGCCCCTTTCGATATTTTGAATGAGGGTATTCTTTTCTTCGATATCTCATCAATCGGCTTTTTTCCAGTAATAAGTTCAAGAAGCTTCTTTGCGCTCTTTTGCTTTTGCGCATCGTTTCCTGTGCCTATGTTCACAACTACCTTTTCTATGAAAATATCCCTCATCGGATTAATTTCTTTTTTATTGTCCATAAGCACCACATTCATTTGGTTACCATAATATTCTTAACAATAGTCTCGAATGTATTCCCTTTATTATCATTGATTATTATCTTTTTGCTTATGTGCATATCTCCCTCCTTTATTCCGCTTACGACCCCGGATATTCCTGTGTGCACACCATCGATTACTAAACATTTTGAGCCCTTTTCCAGTTTTATTATTTCGGTAATTTTCTTGTCAAACCCGACTTCTACAGAATCATTAACCTTTGCGGTATTGCTCCCTTCTATTACGCTTCCGTCATGAAGTCCGAAGAAAATCTTCCCTTTTCCAGCCTTATATTTTTTTATTATTTTGTAAATTATCTTTTTGTTTCCCTTGACTTTCGTAAATGTCACTTTTCCGTATTTGTTTATCCCTACCTCGTAATCTTCATTGTTTATGTTTATTATATCGTTAATCCCTACAGGATAGTCGGTATCAACCACTTTTCTGCCATTTACAACAAGCGGTTTTTCTTTTATGATTTTTTTTGCCTCTCTTGCGTTTCTTATCAAGTTTATTTGCTTAAGAAACAGCAGTACCGGAACGCTCCTTTCAAAAGTATGCCTTCCTGCCTTTTGTTTGATAACATAA
>JAJZVQ010000035.1:4481-6418 GCA_021845575.1 Microcaldota archaeon
TTGGTATCACTTACCAAAATCCCTGCATTATCCTCAAATTTTATTCTTAATCCGCTAGCCCTTCTAATAGGTTGTCTTTGCCTTATTATAATCACTCTCACAGTCTTTCCGGAATATTGCGGAGTCCCATTCTTTACACTGGCCTTAATTACGTCGCCAATTCCCATTGTCGGCAACCTTCCTCTTCTTCCGGCTTTTCCTATCTTATTTATTACCATCAACGTCTTTGCGCCACTATTATCCGCGCATGTTAATATAGAACCTGGAACCAGCGATTTTGATACTCTTGTTGCAATACCCTTCATTTTCCTTCACCTTTAACAATTTTAGTCACAACAAATGATTTTGTTTTGCTTAATCTCCTTGTTTCGGCAATCATTACCTTGTCTCCGTTTTTTGCGCCTATGCAGTCCGGGTTATATGCAGGTATCCTTGACGTTTTTCTTAGGGATCTTTCGTATTTATGCAGAAAAACCGTATGTTCGCGTTTAACTATTACCGTCTTGTGTGCCTTGTTGCTGACTACCAAGCATTCAAATTCGTAGCCACGCGTCTTCAAAGCACCATGTATAGGGCATTTAACATCTTTACATTCCAATAAATCACTTATTAGCAATTAAAAACACATAAAATCAACAGAAACAAGGCCTCAACTGTCTCCTATGATAATATTTCATAGATTTTTTCGTTCTTTCATAGGGACGAAAATTTATTTCTTTGCCATTAACTGTAAAACTATTTTTATCAGCAATAAATTTAAATATTGATATTTTTTTTATGACCTTATGCTTCCCACTTTTTGTCTGCACTGTCAAAGTATTTTTACTTTCATCTACCACAATCCCAGCTATTCCTTCCTGAAAATGGTCATTGCTGCGAATCACCTCTACCTTTAATCCTATCAGTTCATGCAGTACTATGCTTTTGTTGTCATACAAATTATACCCCTTTTATATAGAAATTTTTGGATTATTTCGCAATAAATTCAAAAAAGAGAAATCTCTAATAATTTGATTCAAAAGATTAATATATATGTAAGTAGCTTAATATTTATAAGTAAATTTAAGGTGCTGTTGTGCAAGATAAGAAAATCAAATGGGTTGCGGTTGCAACAATTGTTGTTGTCGCTGTGGTATTAATACTTGTAAAGTATACAAGCTCTTCTTTGTTGACTTCTGTAACATCAACTCAAACAACGATAACGCCAAGTTTATCTATGTCTACATTTGCTGTTCAATTGACAGATCCGCCCTCTGTTCCCAATGGCACCCAATCTCTGATTGTAAACTATTCCGATTTAAGTATACATGAATCAGGTTCTGCGAATAACACAGGATTTATCGCATTAAATTCATCAGGAAGCTTAAATTTATTGAATCTCACCAATTTTACTCAGACCTTAGGAGTTATTAAACTTAGTTCAAACATGAGTTTTGATATGGTTTCGTTTAATATTACACATGCATCTATAAAAATAAACAATACGACATACAATGTAAGCATTCCAAACAATAAATTGATAGTAAGATTAAAAGGATCCTTAAACTCAACTTCTCCGTACGCTGTAATAGATTTTACACCTTCAATCCTCCAGATATACGCAGCAAACCAGACAATTTTTGTATTAGTTCCATCATTGAGAGGTATTGTGATAAAACCTCCTGAAAATGTCTCAGCGCGTGTCGGAGAAAAAACAAGGATTTCAAGTCCGCTAAAAAGTAAACTTGAAGCGATAAGGCCGAATATCTCAATAACCAATGCCCTTCTCGAGATGAATGGGAATAATACCTCTGTTTCGGTAACGGTAAAGGACAACAGCAATGCATCGGTGACATTGAAACATATAATGCTTTTTGGCATAATGACAAATTCTGCGCCTTTAATAAGGTCCGCGCAAATATCCGATCAACAACCAACCTTAGTGGATGGGCAAATCA
>JAJZVQ010000006.1 GCA_021845575.1 Microcaldota archaeon
CCCTGTTGTGCCTGTTGAAGATAACAAGTTAACAGTATTTGAAGTGAATCCCAAATAGATGATTGTATTTGAATTTGCAGGTATCCCGTTAGGAAGATTAACCCATGTTATCAGTTTTCCTGAATTGCTATTTTCAATCCATGCGGGGAGTACTGTTCCTGATGGAGAGATATATTCAAAGTTCGCGAAGTTGCTATTGTAGGTAAGATATTTATCTATTGTAGAGTTTTCAGTTATATTTACCATTTGTTGAAATGGAGATGGTGTAGCTGTACTTTGCGAGTTTGTGAGTGTAATCGGAACGTAGTATGTAATGCCTGAAGGTGGCAATGAAACTGTCACAACAGAATTTGGCGACTGCGCAGTTTTAGATTCCGAATCAGTGACTGTAACATAATAATCAAATGTTCCTGCCGCAGAACCTGCTGTTGCAGTGTATGTCGATGAAGTCGCACCGGTAATAAGTGTCCCTGAAGTTGCATTATACCATTGGTAAGTATACGGGGATGTTCCATCACTTACAGTTGCAGTCAGTGTGAAGCCCGTTCCCGGAAGCAACGAAACTGAAGACGGAGAAACTGTCACTGAAGGAGAACCTCCTTGTACACTTCCGAATGACACAGAAGGCATGACGCCACTGGGCGGGTAGGCACGGATGCGAAGCCATGTGTATTGTAAATTAAATGGAGCTCCACCTCCCGTGTTATACACTCCTAAGTTGACATAAAGTGGGGCAGAAGGATTGTCTGAAGTAGTCGAAGAAGCTGGAGAAACACTTCCGTAATTGACAAAAGTAGTTACACCGTTGCTAGAAGACAGAGCAACAGAGTAAATATACATATTTGAATTATAAGAAATGGAATTAAGATAGGTAGTAGCACCATTAAGCACAGTTTCTGATTGTATAATGTCTAACACTTGATTCTTGCCTGCTGACCAGCCAGCTATCGTGTCTTCTGAACCACCACCGTAATCCCATACTGGTTCTGCGTTGTTGATCGTTGATATGCCAAGCATACCTCTTTCGCCACCCGTAGACCCACTGTTTTGATTTATATAACCTTCTAAGATTTCATTATTATTGAAAACAGCACTGCTCGTGGCTGCGTAAGTAGAACCAGCAGTAGTTCCATCTCCGCTTATTGTGAGCCCATTATTTACCATGACAGTTGAGCCAGATACGGCACCAGATGTCCACCCACTCGGCAAACTTGTTCCAGCAAAGTTCCAATAGTTAGTAAACACGCTCGCCCCGTCGTCGTATTCTGCGTAGGTTGGGCTTAACTGCGGTGCCTCCCCTATCCCTGTTGTGCCAGACGAAGACAGCAAATTGGTTGACGTTGAAGCAAATCCAAGGTAAATTGTTATGCTTGACTCTGCCGGTATCCCATCCGGAAGATTAACCCATGTTATCAGTTTTCCTGAATTGCTACTTTCAATCCATGCAGGAAGAACACTTACAGTATTTCCGCTTAACGTGTAATATTCAAAGTTCGCGAAGTTGCCGTTGTAGGTAAGGTAAGAGGAGTATGTACTCTCACTTATATTTACCATCTGCTGGAATGGAGCAGGAGTGTTCGAAGATTGCGAGTTTGTGAGCGTGATTGGAACTGAATAAATTATTCCTGAAGGTGCAATGGTTGTGGTTGGTGCTGTCGTTGCGGTAGAAGTGGTTGAAGTAGAGGTTGTTGATGTTGATGTAGTTGAAGTCGTTGATATTGAAGAAGTTGAAACAGATGTTGTGACATATCCCAACTTCGCCGCCTTTGTCGAGAATATTCCTATTTCAGAGACCTGATCAGGCGTATTGCAGTTCGGAGTGTTGCAGTATTCTGCCCATAATGACCCTGAAAAAGGAGTTCCGATAGGAATGTAGTTTCCAAGAATGCTGTTTAATGGAATTGCCACTATCTGCTTTTCCCCATTGTAGAATGCACCAGAACCGGTGATGTTCGGACTGCTTGCGTTAAATGCAGTTCCCCTTACGGCGAATATCTTCCATGCGGGCCATTCAAGTCTCGTATCCTGACCTATTGTGACGTTCAGTGTCGGGGAGTTTGTAGACAATATAGGATTAGCGCAGAAATAACCTGTCTGCGCAGTGCAGAAACTTCCGAGAAGCCCCGAACCGTTGAAAATTCCCATTGCATAAAGAACTCCGATGACAACAGCGATAACCAGTATCGCCCATCCATATGTCATCAGGTACTCCATCGCGCTCTGGAGTTTCTTGTGGGGGACGTTCATATTCAAACCTCTTAATAATAATGTAAATATTCACTACAAATATTTATAAGGTTTTTTATACCTGCAAGGTTCGGCGTAAATCTCAAAACAGGTTAGGCAATAAAATATAAATGTCATGATTCCAGATATCAAACATCAACAACGGCAGTTATCCTTATTCCATTTTTCGATTTTTTTATTTCCATATCGTATTTTGATATGCCCTTCACTTCCAGCTTTGAACACTCGACGTTTTTCTTCCTGCACGAAACAACATAATTCAAAAAATATTTTTTATTCTTGATTGTTATCTTTGAAGAACATTTGTAGCAGAAAAGTCCTTTCGAATCGGAAACGGAAAGGCAGCGCTGCAGCATTTTCCAGAGAAGGTCTTTTATGTCGTCGGAATTCGCCTTCAATTTAAGGATGTATACCTTTTCATCGCGCCTCTCAAGTTCTTTTACTTCTGCGATGGTGTCGAACAACGCCATTGCCGAATTGTCGAAAGCCTTCTCCATGCTTTTTCCAAATGCGACAAACTTCACATCAGCCGTATGCGGCAAATACCTGTAACCTTTAATTTTTATCGTATCTCCAATTTTCATTATATCAATAGCTATTTAATAATAGTTATTAATAATATTAATTGTCCGATGAAGACAAGAGTAACTGCTGAATAATGATGAAGCCGATTTCGGCCGAGGACAAAATCGTTGATAGTATGAAAAGGCACACCAAGCAAAAACCCAAACACAAAAGCGCAGCTTTGGGAAAAGAAGCGCGCTTACTTGGCATAATAATAATCCTTTTTGCGCTGCTGCTTGATCTGTTTAACTCGTTATCCCTAACCAGCCTCTCAATTTTGGATACGGATCCCACTACATACATCATAGTAGTGCTGCTAATGTTGTTTGTGTTTCCCTTCTTCTACCTCAAGGACAAGGAACTGAAGATAGAAACCAAAACACGCAATATATTTTACGGAATAGCGCTCTTTGCAGCATATCTAATAATCGTCGCGTATATGAGAGCCGCATTCTCCTTTCTATTCATCAGTTATAGATTAGACCTTCTTGCCCTTCCATTATACTTATCCGCTTTGATAGTGATGCTGTTCGGATCAGACGGAATAAAAAGAATGAAACTTCTCATAATATACTCGGTGTTTGCATCTCCACTGCTGCTTCTTCCATTGTTGAACCTGAGCAACGTATTTGCCATTGCAAATGCCGATATAATATACGGCATACTGCATTCATTGGGAATCCCGGTAGTAAGCAGCGGAATCCTGATATCGGCAAGCGGGTATAGCATATCAATCGCATCCACCTGCACGGACATAGGTGCGTTTGTCGCACTTGCGATGTTTTTGATACCTATCGCATACCTGTTCAACGGAAAAATAAAAAGAAAGGTTCTATGGATTATTTCCGGAATTGCGCTGATGTCTCTTCTGAATATATTAAGGATGGCGTCGATTGCGCTGGAATGGGCATACTATGGAATAAGCAATGCGATCGCGTTATTTCATCTTTTCATAGGCCCGATACTGTTCTACATCACGATAATAGTGATGATTCTGATTTCATATAAGTTTAGGCTATCGATGCCCCAGATCAACACCAAAGGCATAAAAATTAAAACCTACGCTCCGTATTCCTTGGCATTGTGTGTGGTATTCGGAATAATCGGATTTTTCTTCACGCTGCCTTATCAAAGCCTTATGCCTGCCCCCATAATCAACTTCAATAACCAGCAGATAGCCAATCAAAGCGGAATAATGATCGATAGATATATTTTGCTGACTCTTGAAAGCGCGAAAATGAATATAACGCAAATAGCTGGCAACACCTCGGATCTGATATTCGCATTGAGCAAAAAAAATCTTACAAGCCCGATATACGTGCTTGTGAATTATTCCGCCAAACCAAATATAGAGCATCTCAAATTAAGAAATTCAAGCGTTGAAATGAGCACCACGCTGCTGAAAAACGGAATAGCGGTAAGCGGCGGAACAGTGACATCGTATAACAGCACATACAACAACACCCTCTCCTTCGCATTCGATTATTTTACAATTCCATACAATATGAGCGGCAGGGAGTTTTCGCTCAGATACTTTTTCTTTAAGAAGATAAACGAAAACCAAAGCGTTTCGAACTGCCAAAACTACACAAGCGTAAATTCGGTAGGTCCCGTAAATTATATCGATTCCTTTATATACGATGCAATCAATTATGAATCGTTAAATTCGCCTAACGGAATATGCGCCGCATACGCAGTTGCGGATAACGCGACCGGGTGAATTGATTGGCTGCCAAACACGAACATGACGCAGGCATCCTAATATACAAAATGAAATCCGGCATTCCTTATTTTCTGTTTTTGAAAAGGAGAGAAGACTGGCTTGATATCCCAAAAGGCCATGCGGAAAGGGAGGAAAAAGAGATTCAAACCGCAATCAGGGAAACATTCGAGGAAACCGGATTGAGGATAGCAGAAAAGGAAATAGACCCTTTCTTCAAATTTTACTTGAGGTACAGACCAAGCAGAAAAATCTTGAAGGATGTTGCGGTATTTTTATCCATGAACAAAAAAAATCCGAAGGTGTCAAGCGAGCATGTCGGATATAAATGGCTCGATGCAGAAAAAGCGATGTCGTCACTGAAATTCAAGAACCAGACCCAGCTTATAAAAGCTGCAGATTCGTATATAAGGAAAAAGATGGCGCTAGATTCTATAAACGAAGAATACGCAAAACTTGCCAAAACAAAAGGCTGGAAGCTGAGCGGCAGGTTCGTAAAAGGAGAAGGCAATCCGAATTCCAGGGTATTCGTGGTAGGGCAGGCTCCAGGAAACAATGAAAACAATGAAATGAGGCCTTTTATCGGAGTAAGTGGAAGGCTTCTCGATGAACTTCTGGATATGGCGTCGATTGGAAGAAATAACGCGTACATAACAAGCGTGGTGCAATTCTTCCCGTTTAATAACAGGATACCTTCAAGGGAGGAAATCAGCCTATGCAAGCCCTATCTGATAAAGCAGATAAAAGCGATAAAGCCTAAGTTGGTGGTGCTGCTGGGGAATGTGGCAGCCGAGACAGTACTCGGAATGGGGAAAGTCATGGACCACCACGGTTCCGTCATAAAAAAAGGAAATAAATTTTATTTTATCACAATGCATCCCGCCGCGGCAATAAGGATAAGGAAGAACATCCCAGCCATAAAAAATGATTTCAGGAAATTGGGAAAATTCGTAAAGAAAAACAAAATTTTGCTGCAGGATTTTTAACTCTACATAGCGGGAAGTCCCCTCCTGTGAGGAAGGGGATGAAAGCGAAAGAAAGTTATTTATAGTTACATATTTATAGTTGTATAAACAATATAGTATTATGATATTATGAATTATACCTTAGATAAGGGCGCACATTCAGTATATGCGTTGCGGTACCACTTCATACAGGTAGTAAAATACAGAAAAAAGTATTCACAACCGAAAAAATAATAGATTTGCTCAAACAAATTGCAAAAAAGAGAAGTGAATCGTTTGATGTAGAAATAATTGATTTGGAGTGCGACAAAGATCATTTTCATATGATATTCAAATCAAAGCCGACACTTGATATGCCTAAGTATATAAATGCGTTGAAAACAATATCTTCCCGAGAGATACAGAGAAAATTTCCCAAATGTAAAAAACAACTATGGAAAGGCGTAATTTGGTCTCCATCGTATTTCCTTGCAACAACAGTGCAGCTAACGCTTGATGTGTTAAAAAGATATGTTGAAAATCAGGGTAAATGGTATGGTTGATGTAGAGAAGAACAATAGGATACGCGAAAGCGGGAAAGAAACAAGAAAGAGAAGGGAAAATCAAGACGCAAGAGTATTTGAAATAAAATTTGACGCGAACAAGATAATGAAAGAAGGGCTTTCCCTATGGAACATAGGGGAGACGCTCGCAGAGGACAATGCCTCTACAAGTATCATGCTGAATTACATAAAAAGTATTCCGCATGTGAAAGCAAGCATTTCCGTTGAAGCGAGAAGTCCCAAACAAACGGAAGCGGCACAAGCACACTTCCGCAAGGGAGGGGTAGTTCACCAAAGTGGAAGAGAAATCACAAACTCTTTAGAGAGGGATGAGAGCGAACCGCAGAACACAGAAGAAAAGTATATAAATATGGATGACGATATAAGGATACGGAATCTAAAAAAGCGTATAAGTTCAGGATCTATTCTGACACCAAATGTCTGGGGCTAAAACTAATATTTCACCAAATCGGATTTGCAGAGGGAGAGATTTGAACTCTCGAGCCAAGTAAAAATCCTAGCTGTGCAAGGCAAAAGGTTCAACACAACATGCTATTTTGACTCTTTCAACATTTCAGTAACGGCTTTCTTAAGTACTGGTAGATCTATCTTGATTGTGTTCCAAACAAGATCCAAGTCCATATCAAAGTATTCATGTACTATTAGGTCTCTCATTCCTGCAATGTTTTTCCAGTTTATGTCTCTATGTTTGTCCTTCAGCTCCTTCGGCACATTTTTAGATGCCTCCCCTATGATTGACAGTCTCCTTATCACGGCATCCTGAAAAGGTATGCTTTCCTTAAATTTGCTTTCGTCAGCATCTTTCATTTGGCCCTCTATTATCTCTATGCTGGACAGTATATCCTCCAGAAGGACTTTCTGATCTCTCATAGTATATCAATCTTGTCTTTCATGATATATTGCCTTAATTTATTATTTATGGAATTATATGTAACGAGATCCGGCCTCCTACCAAGTTTCTCTTCAAGATCAGCATACAGTCCCCCAAGATCAAACAGCGTTTTTCTACCTTTGAATTCAATAAGTATATCAATGTCGCTATTTGCTTTGGCATCTCCTCTAGCTACTGAACCAAAGATTGCTGCTTTTACCACCCCATGTTCTTTGAGTATAGGAAGTATCTTTCTTTTTATTGCAGATACAGTTAACTTCATTCGTACCACTAAGGTTATTTGCCCTGATTAGGTATTTATAGTTTATGTCGCTGCCATCCACACAAGTTGTAACCTATCGGGTAAGAGTTTTACAATGTGATTCTGAATTTGCATAGGGAGAGATTTGAACTCTCGAGGTCGTTAGCTGTTTATAACTCTTTACAATGTATTTATGCGACAGGTTTAAATATGTGATATCACGTAATATATGTGGAATATGTGAGACTATGAGAACTACTGAGAATATGACACTCTCGATACCAAAGGGCACGGTCAAGAGAATGAAGAGATTCAGGCAGATAAGGTGGAGCGTGGTGGCAAGCGACGCCATTGAGAAAGAGATAAAGAAGCTAGAGGACGCCGAACGTTTCGAGGAATTAGAGACAATACTATTGAAAAGCAAACTGAAGAAGCAGGATGTTGAGAAGATAAGCCGCAGGATAAAAGCCGAAACCGGCAAAAAGTTCTGAGATGATAGTCATCGTTGACGCCAATGTGATAATCTCGGCGTTGCTCAAGGACTCCACGACCAGAAGAATATTGTTTTTTAGTGGAATGCACTTTGCCACCATAGACTTCGCAGTGCGTGAGATAGAAAAGCATAGCAATGAGCTTAGAGAACGCACAGGTTTGGACTCGGAAGCCTACGACAGGGCATTAGGTCTGATATTATCCAAAATAGAGATAATGAATGACAGCAGCGTGAAAGACGAGCTTAAGCAGGCAAAAGAGGTGATGACTGGCGTAGATCCAGATGACTCCGTTTATGTTGCTCTTGGAATGCACTTGGAGAGCTCAATAATATGGAGCGATGACAAGCATTTTAAGAAGCAGAAAAGAGTAAGGGTGTTTACTACTGCGGAAATTATCAGAATGTTCCACCAAATCGGATTTGCAGAGGGAGAGATTTGAACTCTCGAACCCCTAAGGGAGTGAGCCCTGAACCCACCGCATTTGACCTGGCTTTGCTACCTCTGCATGTAACACAAAAATTAAGTTTCAATTAATATTAATACATAATGTATTTAATTATACTTTTATTATGTTTGTATGGTGTTCAGATTGCCCTGTTTTGTTTATACTACTACAGACAAGGTTTCCAAAAATGCCGCAGAATTTCTAATCAGCAATTTCAATTTCGAGAAATTAGATGATACAAACAAACATTTCAGAAAAGGGGAAATAGATATCATTGGGATAGATTCCGAATTGCCGTTCGCCGATTTTTTAGATATCGATACTGATTTTGTTATATTTCTAAGCAGGCACGCAAGTTCTAAGAACATACCCTCTTTCACTGTAACATGCTTTGGGCAATTGGTCAAACAACACAGATCTTGGCGGGAAACCAAAAACTCTCGGAATCGCTTCGCCAAAAGGCATGCTTTCAGTATTTTATGAAGACTAACATTTTATGCATGGTGATCGTAGTCTACTATCGTTACGGTCTGGGCATTCTCATTTATTACATATTTTATTACAAAATGCCCGACATGTCTTTCCCTTACTCCTGCATATTCATTGTGCATCCATTTACCTATCCCATATGGATTTTCGGCAAGCTGATTGAAGAGCTTTACAAGCCTTTTATATGTCAAGGAATCCTTCTTTACCGCCTTCCTTAACCTTTCTCTTACACTATCAGTTAGATGCACTTCATATATCATTCAAGAGCACCGGTTTAACAATTAGCCCCAAACATCTTTGACTAGCGCCTTTACAGATTTATACCTATGGACTTTGCCTATCCTTAGTTCTTCGAGTCCTATGTCTAGATTGCTAGTCTTCTTCTTTTTCATTGCATTTACTATAAGCGTAATCTGCGCTTCTATATTTCCTAGCCTCTTTTCTATGGTCTTCATTTCTTGTTGCTTCTGCATAAGTATATTTTGAATGTGTAGCTATTTAAGATTTGTCATTATATTACATTTTGGTTCTGTACTTAAATACGAGTGATTAATAAAAGATGTCTCCATATTATTTAAAGGCGACAATTATGGAGAAATAGAGAACATCTGTATATCTTGTAAAAGAGATAAAATAATAAAGTGTGGTAAAAGGAAAACAAAAGAAAGAGGTAGAATACAAATATATAAATGCAAGAAATATAATAAAAGATTCTGTGAAAATGTATTTAATTATACTTTTATTATGTTTGTATGGTGTTCAGATTGCCCTGTTTTGTTTATACTACTACAGACAAGGTTTCCAAAAATGCCGCAGAATTTCTAATCAGCAATTTCAATTTCGAGAAATTAGATGATACAAACAAACATTTCAGAAAAGGGGAAATAGATATCATTGGGATAGATTCCGAATTGCCGTTCGCCGATTTTTTAGATATCGATACTGATTTTGTTATATTTCTAAGCAGGCACGCAAGTTCTAAGAACATACCCTCTTTCACTGTACATGCTTTGGGCAATTGGTCAAACAACACCGATCTTGGCGGGAAACCAAAAACTCTCGGAATCGCTTCGCCAAAAGGCATGCTTTCAGTATTGATTGAACTGAGCCGCAATAAAAAAATACGGGTGTCATATGAAGCCACACACCATGGCCCGTTAATAAACGTGCCTTCACTATTCGCCGAACTGGGCGGAAATGAGGAAACAGAAGCAAATAGGGAGTATACTGACACATTAGGCAGGGCGGTAATGGATTCGACTTATAACAGCGGCGTAATTTATGATAAGGTAGCGATAGGCATAGGAAGCACGCATTATCCCGAAAAATTTACAAAGCTCGCTCTTGAAGGCGCATACGCTTTCTCGCACATACTGCCTAAATACCACATCAAAGAGACTGACATGATCGAGCAGGCGATAAGCAGATCCGAGCCAAAAGCGGATATAGCGGTCATAGAATGGAAAAGCATAAACAATAATGATAGAAATAGTGTAACAAAAAAACTGGACGAGCTCGGAATGGATTATGTTAAGGTATAGCATTAATTTATTATGTTTACATTATAAAATAAGGATACAATATCATATAGATAAACTTGCAATAATGATTGATATGAAAAAACTAAATGTAACAATAATTGTTATTGATACCCTTAGATATGATTCTTTCAAAAGTCTGATCTCAAAAAGCAGGCATAACCTCTCCGATCTGGGAAATTTTGTGGATTTTAATAAATGCATAGCCCCATCGTCATGGACGTTGCCATCTCACGCATCGCTGCTTACAGGAATGTATCCGAGCAAACACGGAGCTCACGAAACAAGAGAAATAAAAGGGCTTGATATCGAGAGAATAAAGCTGAAAAAGAAAACAATGGTGTCAGATCTCAAAAAGTTCGACTACTCTACATATGCAATCTCCGCAAATCCGTACGTGCATCCGGTATACGGGTTTGATGAATTCGACGATTTTATAGAGGAATCGTATTTTACCGATATATTGGGGAGCACAATAGAAATATCGGGAAAAATAAAGCCGCAGATATCAAAATACAGGAATCTCTACGGAAACAACATCCCAAAACTTGCGTTCGCTTTATTCAAGGAAGATCCGAATCTTTTCTTTGAAACGGTTTCAAGTTCGTTAAAACTGACGCCTAAATCGATTCTAAAAAAATTCAGGGCAAAATTCATTGACGGGTGGCCTTTGGAGAAAGGAGGGAAGAACATAACGGCGAACATGAAAGAAAAAAAATTGGAAAAACCATTTTTTTTGCTTATAAACCTAATGGAAGCCCATGATCCATATACCGGAGTAAAAGGAAAGGATATGGACTGGTCTGTCCCATTTCTCAACCATCCTACAGACGAAAATCTAATCAAACAATGGAAGCGGCTCTACAAAAAAGCGTCAGAAAAGGGCTACGAATATGCGTATAGAATCTCAAAGGACCTCGTAGAAAAATATGGAGAGGAACAGATAATCGTAATAACTTCAGATCACGGTCAGGAATTCAACGAACAGGGTTTTATAGGCCATGGAACGGTGTTGCACGACGAAGTGGTAAAAGTCCCACTTGCAATGATTTTGCCGAAGTCGATAAAAGAAGGAAAGGCGCAGGGATACCAATCCCTTGTAAATATGAAAAGATTTATACTTTCATTACTGAACGGAGCGAATGACACAAAGGAAATTTTTAGCAAGACAGTTTATTCTGAAAGTTTTGGCGTCCCCGCAAATCTATACATTCGCAAAGACATAAACATCAAAAAATTGATCAAATACGACAATCCTTCCATAAGAAAATTTCAGTAACGCCTATTCTTTTATTGTTCCAAAACCGGAAAATTTGCCGCCTGAATATATGGTAAATCTTCCAAGTTCTTTCAACGTGTCAAACGGCAGCGTGACCAAAGCCTTATCCGCCGTTATCTCCGCTTCGGCAGCTTCAAGAGGTTTGATACTATTTATTGTTTTATTCCTTAATGGATAGATCACTTTTTTTATTTTGATGTTGCATTTTATTTCGTTTCCGTTAAATCTCAACGTCGGATTTTCAAGGTTATTGACAAGGAATACCTGCGCACCGAACCTTTTTTTCGGAACTATCTTTTCGTTGCATAAAATTTTTCCTCTTATGTCTGCGGGAAACTTTTTGTTTGAGTAAATGACGGCATTTACTCCTGTTTTTGCCTCCTTAACAGATCTGCCTTTAACTATAATCTTTGATATGCCATACTTGTCGTAACCAGGGATCAGGTAAAAAGGATTACGGCTTATTTTGCCCGAAAGCACAGTACACGAAACCCCGTTTTCCAGATATCCCTGCATTAAGGCTATTGATTTTCCGTAATCTTTCTTTCTGCCATTTTTAGAAGCGGCATAAATATGTTCAAGCAGGGTTTTCCCGCTGTACCAATCCATCTTCTTGGATTTCTTCATTATATTTTCCTGTGTATAGGCGGATATCGGAACAAATGAGACATTCTTTTCTTCATATCCTATGGCGCTTAAAAACTTACTTATCTCGGATTTAATTTCGTCAAACCTTTCCTTTTTGTAATTTACGATATCCATCTTGTTTACTGCGATTATAAGATGTTTTATTCCGAGCATTCTTGCAATAAAAAGATGTCTCTCTGTCTGCTTTTTAATTCCTTCGCCGATTTTTGCGGAGATCACCAATACTGCGATATTTGCATACGATGCGCCGCTCAGCATATTCTGTATCAATTCGGAATGACCCGGCACATCGATAAACTCAAAAGCCATATCCTTATATCTAATCTGTGCTCTCGTTGTATCGATTGTCAGTCCGCCTTTCCTTTCCTCATAAAAGCTATCCAATATGAATGCTGGTTCAAATTTCTTTCCAAGCTTCCTGCTTATTTCTTCTGCTTCTTCTATCCTTTCTTTGCTTGTCGATTTCGTGGCAATAAGAAGGTTTCCAATCAATGTGGATTTCCCATGATCCTTATGTCCTAATAAAGTAACTTTGTTGATTTTCATAATATCCAACTTTATTTACATATATCCAAACGCCCTCAAACGTTCCATTGTCCTTTCCTTTTCCTTGTCCTGCTGCCTTCCTGACCTCTCCTCTATTTTTGTATTTTCAAGTTCTTTTATTATTTCATCGACGGTTTTTGCGTTGGATTTTACAGGCACCGTGCAATTCGTGCAGCCCAGGCTTCTATACCTATAACCGTTTCTTGAAAAATATAATGGGTTGACTGGCACATGCTCCTTTTTTATGTAATTCCATATATCTATTTCATTAAAATCCAGCAACGGATGGATTCTCATATGGCCTTTTTTATCGAGTTTCGATGAATAATCATTCCATAATTCCGCAGGCTGATTCTTATAGTTCCATTTAAAATTTTCATCTCTCGGGCTCATAACCCTTTCCTTGCTCCTAATCCCGTGTTCGTCTCTCCTTATCGACACTATAAGCGCATCAAAGCCGTAATCATTCATTACTTTTTTTAAAGCCACTGTCTTGTTCGCTCCGCAACATGCAAATCCGGATAATTCTTCGTTTATTTTGCTTTCTGCGACTATCAGGTCGAGCTTCCATTTTTTTGCGATATCCTCCCTGAATTTGTAAGTCTCCGGAAAATCGATCGAATTGTCTATGTGTATTACGGGAAATGGCACCTTTCCGAGAAACGCCTTTCTTGCAATTGCAAGCATTGCCGTAGAATCCTTTCCCATGCTCCACAATGCCGCAACATTTTTGAAATGGCTTTTCGCCTCTCTTATTATATAAATGCTCTTTTCTTCCAATTCGCCAAGATTCTGTTTTATCATTTTACCACGTTCATATTCAATAATTCTTTCAGATATATCGTCGCTCCCTTCACTTCTTTCCCATTCTTTATAAATATAGGGATTTTAAACCTGAGTTTGCCGTTTTTTGAATAAAGCTCCGCATACGCGCCAGTCAAATCATTCTCTTTTTTCACATTCTTTTTGAATACCACTCTATAAAATTTCAAATCGCTTGATTTAACGGCTTTAGAAAATTTTTCCCAATTCTCCTTATTTGGGGCGTTTGATAACTCTTCAACGATATCTCCGATTTTCATCCAATCACATGTAACCAAGGGCTTGCAGCCTGGATTTTACCGTGTCCGCGTCCTTATTCTTACCTTTCTTTTCGAGTTCGATTAATGTGTCCCTCAATATGTAAGTCACGTAATCTGATACCGAAGAAAACCCTGTATTCTTTATCCTTTCCTTTATCTTTTCAAATAAAGGCTCCGGTATGGATATAGTAGTATATTTTCTTTTCATTTTATCATCGTTCCTTAATCTTATAATTTAATGTTATTACATTAAAATACATTAAAATATAAAAAGCTTTCGGTGCGAAAGACTTACTACAAAATCTACCTTTTACAGATATTTTTCAATGTCTTCCCACTGTAACCCAGTTTGATTAAGTATCTTCTTCACTATTCCCCTACCAAGTTTTATGTTTAGTTGAATTACAGTAGTATGGCCATTAGAATCTTGTAGGATGACGTGCCTTCCGCTTCCCATCCTCGCGCCGTATCCATAGTATTTCTCCAATATTTTCAATAGGACAGGGCTTTTAAGCGGTCGCAATCTTGACATATAATCCGCTACGCGCTTATTGGCTGAACCTTAACCTTTCTTATTACACCAACTCTGAAGCTTTTTGCTGCGTCCTTCGGGTTGGCTATTATGAAATTTATAACTAAGCTTACCGCGTCCTTCAATTCACTCTCAAGCTCCTTTAGGTCCTTCGCTTGATCCTGAATATGCAATTCTGGAATCTCCCCTATTAAATATCTGCCGTCTCTGCTTATCTTGGCCCTAAACCCATATATTTCTAATTCCATCTTATCATTTTATCTCGTTCTTAATCCCTATAAATATGTGGCAGCCACAAATATAAAATGCTTTGCTTCATTGAATCTGATTACTCTCATAAACGTGGAACGTAAGGTGCTACCTAGGCTTGCGATAAAGCCTTTGGCATTGGAAAAGATACTTGTAAAATATTTTAGCTTCCGCTTAAACCATCAAAAAGGAAGCCACATGATTCTTTTGGATGATAATGGGCACATGGTCGTAATACCACTTTATAACAAAGAACTCAAGGAAGGAACACTGCACTCAATACTAAACCATGCCGGCTTAACGAAAAAAGACATCATAAAATACAAGTAATTATTTCTCGCCCCACAAATTCAAATCTCAACGCTCCTACATTATTTCAGATAAGAATAAATATTTTTATATCGAACTCAATCTGTATAGACATGGATGCAAAAGAAGCTTTCCAGAATGTTTTTTCCGAGGTAAAGAAACACATCGCTGGAAATGAGGATATCATAAAATTGATGTTCATAGCAATAGTTGCGAACGGCCATGCGCTTTTGGAAGGAGTTCCAGGAGTCGCAAAGACAACTATGTCGAAGACGCTTGCAGATGCAATAAGCGCGGACTTTGACAGGATACAGGGTATGCCGGATCTTGACATAAGGGATGTAATAGGTTTTGCGTACATGGATGAAAACAACGACATAAAACTGAAGAAAGGCCCGATATTCACAAACATACTCCTTATAGACGAATTGAACAGGGCTCCGCCAAAGACAACAACCGCGCTTTTGGAAGCGTTGGAAGAAAGACAGGTAACTATAAGCAACCAGACACTTCCTTTGATGAAACCATTTATTGCGCTTGCAACGCAAAACCCCCTGAACATAGAGGGGACAACATCCCTGCCAAAGGTTCTTACGGACAGATTTCTATTAAGGTTGGCAGTCACTTATCCTGACGAAGCGCAGGAAGCGGAAATATTGAGGATAAAGGAAAGGGAGGAAAAGCTGGAAGTCAAAAAGGTCCTCGGTATCAATGACATATTAGAGTTGCAGAAAGGCGTAAAAGAGGTAATCATAGACGACAAAGTTGTAAGTTACATAACAAGATTTGTAAGGGCGACACGTGACGACATTCATGTTGTAATGGGGGGAAGTCCAAGAGCAGACATCAGTTTTATGACTGCAGGAAAGGCAAAGGCGCTCATAGAAGGCAGGAAAGAGGTAACAATAGAAGATATTAAATTCCTTGCCAAACCAATATTAAGCCATAGGATAGTTGTCAGATCGACAGGAGGGATAGGCGTCAACGGTGTGATAGACGGCATTGCGGCAACTCTTCCAGAGGAATCAAGTGAATGATATGAAAGCATCGCCAAAAGCCCAAAGCGCAATGGAATTCCTGATGACATACGGCTGGGCAATTGCCATAATCACTGTCATATTAGGCGTGCTTGCCGCCTTGGGTGTTTTCAATCCAAACAATTTCATAAGTTCGCAGTGCATCATGCCGGCAGATTTTACATGTGCAGGGGCATTGGCTTCAAACGGATTGTTTGTCGCCAATATCAAACAATCGACTCCTTTTAAAATAACAGTTACAGCAATAGGATGCAATTCAAACCAGACATATTCAACAATGCAGCAATTAAATCCTCCAGTAACCTTGCTCATAGAAAATAATTATACGTTCCCTGTTCAATGCTTTGAAGGAAATGTACCCTTCACAAGTTCCATAGGTTCTGTGTACAAAGGCTTTCTAATTGTAAATTATACCGACGTGCAGAGCGGTTTCGCTAAGACCACATTCGCATCGCTCGTTGAAAAAGTGGTGATAAATTCATCTGCAACTACATCAACTTCTACTTCATCCACCTCAACTTCATCGACATCGTCAACCTCGTCTTCATCAACTTCTACTTCATCCACCTCAACTTCATCGACATCATCTACCTCTACATCTTCTACCTCAACTTCTACAAGCACTTCCACATCTACAACAACTTCAACCTCTACTACAACAACCATATCGTCATCCACATTATTTTATGGATATGTGCCAAATTATGGGGCCAATGTAAATGTTAATATTTTCAATCCTGTAAGCAACACAATAACTGGGAATGTACCAGGATTTTATTACCCCTACGGAATCGCCTTCAACAACGGATTAGGGTATGTCACAAATTATGCATACGGAAATGTCACAATCTTCAACCCCACAACAAACACAATAATTGGCAATGTGCCTAAATTCTCTTATCCCTATGGAATCGCCTTCAGTAACGGCAACGGTTACGTAACAAACTACCAATACAACAATGTCACAATCTTCAACCCCGCAACAAACACGATAACGGCAAATATAATAGGATTTGACAGACCTTGGGGAGTTGCCTTAAACAACAGCCTTGGGTATGCAGTAAACAATGGCAACAGCACCGTTTCAATCTTCAACCCAACAATAACTTCTAGGTATGGTGAGATTACTGGATTTTATTATCCTTACGGAATCGCATTATACAACAACAACTTCTATGTAACAAACACTGGAAACAGCGTTGTCTCAATCTTCAACCCAACAACAAACACAATAACTGGAAGTATAACCGGATTCTCTACTCCTTACGGAATCGCCTTCAACAGCACCAACGGCTACGTAACAAATTACAACTACAACAATGTCACAATCTTCAACCCCGCAACAAACACGATAACGGCAAACATAATAGGATTTGACCATCCTTGGGGAGTTGCCTTAAACAACAGCCTTGGGTATGCAGTAAACAATGGCAACAGCACCGTTTCAATCTTCAACCCAACAATAACTTCTAGGTATGGTGAGATTACTGGATTTTATTATCCTTACGGAATCGCATTATACAACAACAACTTCTATGTAACAAACACTGGAAACAGCGTTGTCTCAATCTTCAACCCAACAACAAACACGATAATCGGAAGTATAACCGGATTCTCCACCCCTTACGGAATCGCCTTCAACGGTGGCAATGGCTACGTAACAAACAACGCCAATTCTGTTATTTCAATCTTCAACCCAACAACAAATATCATCACTGGTTCTATAACAGGATTTAATAAACCTTGGGGGATTGCTTTCAACAACAATTTAGGTTATGTTACGGACGTTGCAACAGGGAATGTAGTAATTTTCAACCCAGCTACAAATAAAATAGTAGGAAATATTACCGGTTTGAACCAACCGCGCGGAATAACATTCTTCAAAGGCAACGGCTATGTGGCAAATTATGGCACAGCCAACGTATTAATCTTCAACTCAACGACAAATACTATTATTGGAAACGTAACCGGATTTACATATCCCTCATCAATAACCTTCTATAACAATTCTGGTTTTGTAGGAGATTATGCTTATGGGATTAAAGTATTCAACCCCTCAACAAACACAATAATCCGCACCTTGCCATTGACATTTACATATCCCTACGGAATCGCATTCTATAATAATTTAGGTTATGTTGCTGACTGGGTTGATAATTTAATGACGTTTAACCCTTCAAACCCGATAATAGGAACGATAACCGGTTTGAACCAACCGCGCGGAATAACATTCTTCAAAGGCAACGGCTATGTGGCAAATTATGGCACAGCCAACGTATTAATCTTCAACTCAACGACAAATACTATTATTGGAAACGTAACCGGATTTACATATCCCTCATCAATAACCTTCTATAACAATTCTGGTTTTGTAGGAGATTATGCTTATGGGATTAAAGTATTCAACCCCTCAACAAACACAATAATCCGCACCTTGCCATTGACATTTACATATCCCTACGGAATCGCATTCTATAATAATTTAGGTTATGTTGCTGACTGGGTTGATAATTTAATGACGTTTAACCCTTCAAACCCGATAATAGGAACGATAACCGGCTTGAACCAACCGCGCGGAATAACATTCTTCAAAGGCAACGGCTATGTGGCAAATACAAACAACAATGAGATTACAGTATTCAATACTTCAACAAACACAATAACAGGAAACATTCTTCATTTTGATTATCCTTACGATGTCGCGTTCTACAACGGCAACGGCTATGGAGTCAATAATGGCAATGACACTGTTTCCATATTCAACACATCGACGAATTCAATAACCGGAACAATAAAGGGATTCCTATCCCCTACTGCAATTGCATTCAATAATCCCTGATGTCCGAATTATAAAAATATATATTTAAGAAGGATTAAATGAAACAAACGAAAAAGGCATTGAAAGGCCAAAATGCAATAGAATTTTTGATGACATACGGATGGGCATTTGCGATAATTACTGTAGTGCTCGGAGCTCTTGTAATTCTTGGAGTTTTCAATCCTGGTGCCTTTGTCAATTCCCAATGCCTGACTCCAGCCGACTTTACATGTGCAGGGGCATTGGCTTCAAACGGATTGTTTTTTATCAATATCAGGCAATCCACCAATTCCGAAATAAACGTTACAGCAATAGGGTGCAATTCCAATAAAACATACCTGACAATGCAGCCAATCTCTCCCCCGATACCGGTTCCAGTAGGGAATAATTTCACGTATTCTGTTCGGTGTTTTGATGGGTCAACTCCATTCTCAGGTTCTTTGGGATCAGTATACAAAGGATATCTAATCCTTAATTACACTGATTTGCAGAGCGGATTCGCCAAGACCTCCTTTTCCGTACTTGTGGAAAAAGTTGCGATAAACTCATCATCAACCCCGTAAGTTTTATATAATTTCCTTTTCAATATATTAAGTGTTTTTGTCAGCATTACAAAACCAACAATAAACTGCGATACCTATTTATTTTTAATCGTACTTGAAATTAACGTTAAACTATTAATTGTGTTTATATGGCAAGATTAAGACCTGCAAGAACCTGCAGAACCCCGAATTCCCAATCATGGTCAAGGTATTCCCTAAAAAAGCCGAGAAAAAACTTTGTAAGGGCAATGCCCCACAAAAGTATATTGGTATTTAATATGGGTAAAAATAAGGAATACGATATGAAAATGCAATTATGCACAAAAGATGACATACAGATAAGGTCAAATTCGCTCGAATCCGCAAGGCAGACCGCAAACAAGTATTTAGAGTCAAAACTTCCAGAGAATTATATATTTAAAGTTCTTGTTTATCCCCATAATGTTATACGGGAGCATAAAATGGCGACAGGTGCAGGAGCAGACAGAATATCACAGGGAATGAGCCTTTCTTTCGGAAAGCCAGTATCAGTCGCAGCAAGGATGCGCAAAAACCAGCCGCTATTCATGGTAATGACAAATAGCAAGAATAATGTAGTGGTAAGGGAAGCATTTAGGCGGGCAGCCTCAAAGCTTTCAGGGCATTATTCTGTAAAGGTTTTCTAATCTCCTAAATAGCATTAATGATTTCATGAGAATACTTCTCCAGTTTCCCGAAGGGCTCAAGCAGAAGGCTCTTGAACACGCAAAAAAAATAGAGAAAGAAGGCAATGAAGTGCTTATTTCGGCTTCTCCATGCTTTGGCGCATGCGATCTTGCGCTAGATGAAGCGAAAGCGGTAAATGCCGAAAAACTGATACATTTCGGCCACGCTGAATTCAACAAGGTTGACTTCAATGTAGAATACATAGAGTATAAAATCGATGCTCCTTTGGAAATTCTGAAGGATTCGTTGACACTTTTGGAAGAATTCGGCAGACTTGGAATTGTTACGACAATTCAGCATGTCCATCAGCTTGGCGCGATAAAAGAATTCTATCAAAAGGAAGGAAAGAGCGTTTCATTGGGAAAACCGTATGGGTTCGCAAAGAAAGAGGGACAGATCCTCGGCTGCGATGCAGGCAGCGCCGCGACAATCGACAAGGATGTTGACGTTCATATATACTTTGGAGGGGGTTTGTTTCATCCATTAGGAGCAGTACTCAATACTACAAAACCCTTCCTTTCAATAGATCCGTTCATGGGAAAGATGGAATTTCTGGATTCATATAGGGAAAAATACAGGAAGAGAAGCAGGGGGAGGATACTGGCCGCACTGAACGCCAAAAGTTTTGGAATATTGGTAAGCACGAAGAACGGCCAATTCAATATGAAGCTGGCTGAAATTCTGAAAACGAAAATCGAAGAAGCAAATCTCGCTGCAGAAATACTCGTATCCAATACCTTCGACTTCAGCTCTTTGGACAACCTGCTTGAATTTGACGCATTCGTGAATACCGCATGCCCGAGACTGGTGAACGACGATTCCATAAGGATAAGGAAACCGCTGCTCTCTTCAAACGAGCTCATAGAATCGCTTGGCATCATCACGTCGTTGCGCAAATAGTTTTTGTGAATAGTGTGTTTTGTTGCTGATTTAACTCAATTTTTCAATTCTCCAAAATTTTTTCTGTTTACTACTCTTAATACTCTTCAACTTCAAGGGTATGTATTTATCCAATATTATTGACAAAACACATGAGAGTAAGTGCGAATCTTTCATACGAAAGGAAGGTTTCATCGAATAATCAATTTAATGCGTATCAACTTAATTAAAATGTTTAAATATATGTTTACATATATTGATTGATTTTATGGTTAAAACAATAACAATAAGAGAAGAAGTATATGCAGCATTAACTAAAGTCAAAAAGAAAGATGAAAGCTTTAGTGAACTATTGGATAGGCTTTTAAAATCAACAAGTTCTATTGGACTACTTACTAAATTAAAAGGTAGCATTGAACTTAAGCAGAAAACAAAAATACTTTCTGAGATCTATTCTAAAAGATTAGAGATGAGATAATAATAGTAATAAAGGTCACAATAATAACAAATTAAAAGATACCTTATTAAGGGTAATATTTTAATAAACTCTGCCTGTTTCAGTTTCTTATTGGCTCTTGTATATTTTGTTTATTATTTTCTTTTGCTGCCTGTCTATATTTTTTCGTAAATTTTCCAATAGATTCAATTTTTTCAGCAAACCCCACGGATTCATCAAATAGCGAATTTTCTCAAACAAATGAACTGTTACATAGAGTTAAAAAGGAAAAGAAGTAAAAAAGAAAAATAAAAAAAAGAAAAAAATCATCCTAAAATTAAGATGATTTTATGTTTATCGTTGCTACTTCTGAAACAAGATCTGGAGTGCATGTTGCTGTTCCTAAACAGTAGTGTGCCCATATTGAACCAGAAAATGGTGTTCCTATTGAGACTGAATTGCCCAATATTGAACTTAGTGGTATCATTACAGGTACTTGTGCTCCGCTTGCAAGATTTGTGTATGTCTGTGACGTAGGCGCATTTGAGTCATATGAGGTTCCAGTGCTGGCAGAAAGCGTCCATGTATTCCACGTGTTGCCTGAATCCTGCCCGAAATTAAATGCTAGTTGTGAATTTGAGCTTGTCAATACCGGTGACTGGCAATAGTAACCCGTTGTAGCTGTACAGAATGTCCCAAGAAGGTTCGTGCCGCTGAATACTCCGAGTGCGAACAATGTACCTAACACAACTCCTATTATAAGAATTGCCCAGCCATAAGTCATTAGGTATTCCATGGCTGATTGTAATTTCAAATTTCTTCTTACCATACTATCACTTAAGTTAAATAAATAATTCAAAGAAACATATTTAAATCTTTCTTAAATTTTTTGCAAAGAAATTTTATAAAAGCTATTAAATATTTTATTGTGTTAATATTTTATAATTCGGGATAGAGATGGAAGAGTCGAAAGAGATAAATCGGGAAAAAAGCTCTTCGGTAGTCATGACATGTAAAAAGAGAAAACTTCAGAGCGCAATAGACTTCCTTTCCACTTATTCTCTCGCATTCCTGATAATCGCAATACTTCTTGCCATATTATTTATATTTGTGGGGATTCCAAAGTCAACAATACCCCCGCAGTGTACCGCATATTCGGGTTTTACGTGCGTTGACGCAGTGTACTCTATAAATCAAAGTACAATAATAAACGGAACTTCAATGAAAGGAAGCAGGCTTTTTATAAATATAATAGACAGCAGTCCCGGCACCGTAAACATAAGCTCTTTTGACGCGGCAATAGGCGGAGTAAAGGGAATCGGCGGCTGCAAGCCCTCCACGCTCACAAACGGCAATACTGCAATCTGCTGGGCGAATTTTTCTGTCACTCCCGCACTGAACAACATATACACAGGAACATACAACATAAGTGCGAATTACTGCCCACCCTCTTCATCCACCTGTGCAGCCAGTTCAACATTCACTTATGGCGGAGCGGTAACCGTTTTAGCAGGAACCAACCAAACGGTATCAATAACCACCATGAAGTTTACCACCATAACTTCGACTTCTTCGACATCGACTACTTCGACTTCAACAACCTCAACAACATCGACCACAACAACCATAGCTGGAACACCTATTCTTTGGTGTACTGGGGGAGTTCAAAACTCTCAAATAATAGCAGAAGGTTATAAAAGCCGGCATCTAAATAAAAATATTTCATTTTCGTCCCTTATTACCTCTTCAAATAATATTACAATTGTGCAACCGCCTATTTCATTTTTAATTGGTTATTCTAACTATTATACTTATATCGGGCAGATATATAAAAACATAAACAATTATACAATACTAAATTGGACTCAAGAACCAATCAGTTTTATGCCGCAGGATAGCTGTGCTACATCAAATAATTATATCTATTGTATTGGAGGGGGTCAAAACCCAAATGCGTACGGTAATAGCTATCTACAATCTAGCGGTTCTTTTTCAGCTAAATTAGGATTAAATTTATTATGGAAAGAACAAACGTCATATCCTACACCTATCGCCGCCCCAAGTTGTGCAATATACAATAATTATATTTATTGTGTAGGTGGATATAGAGGAATATATTTACCAGACACTAGCCCCGTAACAACACCTTGGGATATAATTTTTGCTCCAAACGGCAAAAATGCTTACATTGGAACCACAATAGGAACTTACTCATTAAATATATCTTCTATAAAATTAAATAGTTTATCTAGCCCAATTGTAAATAATCTTCCCCAGTTTCAAAATTCATCTAATATAGGACCTACCCCAATTGCCTTTTCCAATTCAAGTGCCTATGGTTATTTTATAAATGCTTTTGGTAATAATGTTAGTGTATTTAATACTTCAAATAATATAATTATAAAAAAGATCCATTTGCCAAAGGGTGCTTCTAGCGGAGAATTCGGTCCTGCTAGGAGTATTGCTATTTCACCTTCAGGATCTTATGCTTACATTGGTAATTATAACAATACATTAAGTGTACTCAATACCTCTACTGGTAATATTATTGATACTATTACAGGATTTAATATAACCCCTTATTCAATTACACTTGATAATATTGCTATTGCACCAAATGGGGAATATGCTTATGTTGCTGGTACTAATGTTACTGGAGGAAGCGGAATTATATACATAATCAATACATCTACTAACAAAATTACAACAATCATTTCAAAGATAAGACAATCTATAAATTTACCTTTTGGATTTGTACATGTCGCAATTTCTCCTTCAGGTGCTTACGCCTATATTACTTCTGCAGACTCTACTATTATGCTTATTTTAAATACCTCTACAAATGAAATCACAGGCGAGATTACAGGAGTTTATTACCCTCAGTGGGTAGCTTTCGCCCCCAACGGCGCCTACGCCTACGTATCAGACAATCCTACTGCTAATGGGCCTGAGATTAGCATAGTTAATACCTCAACCAATACCGTTACTGGTATAATTACACCAATGAAAATGATTTCTTATCCAACTGGTGCCGGAAGTGGATCGTTAAATAATTTAAATGTAAGTTTAGTGTATTCTGCTCCAGTAGACAATGGCACTATAGGAAATTGGACTCAGCAAACAAATTATCCTATAAATATATTTGATTCAAATTGTTTTGCATCTGGAGGGTATCTTTATTGCGTAGGAGGTGCAATTACTAAATATAATTTGAGCGATAATACTTATGATATTGTTGGTTATAACAATTCAGATTCTGTATATTCTGCACTGATAAGTAATGGTCTTGTAGGTTCATGGTCAAAACAAAATAATAATTATCCTGCAATAATTTCTTCACCAGATTTTCCAAGTCCAGTTGATATCGCCATCGCCCCCTCCGGCGCCTACGCCTACGTCACAAATAAAGTCTATGGTAATAATACAGTCAGCATCGCTAACATTTCTACTGGCACAATCACAGGCACCATCACCGGATTTTTTGAACCAAGTGGTGTTGCCATCGCCCCCTCCGGCGCCTACGCCTACGTAATAAACACTGGCAACGATATAATTAGTATAGTCAACACTTCCACAAACACTATCACAGGTACAATTACCGGATTTGTTTCTCCTTATGCAGTAGCCATCGCCCCCTCCGGCGCCTACGCCTACGTCACAAACGAGGCAAATGTCAGCATTGTCAACACTTCCACAAACACAATCACAGGCACCATCACCGGATTTTTTGAACCAAGTGGTGTTGCCATCGCCCCCTCCGGCGCCTACGCCTACGTAATAAATGGGTTTAATAATACAGTCAGCATTGTCAACACTTCCACAAAAACTATCACAGGCACTATTTCAGGATTTGATGGACCTCACGGAGTAGCCATCGCCCCCTCCGGCGCCTACGCCTACGTAATAAATGGGTTTAATAATACAGTCAGCATTGTCAACACTTCCACAAAAACTATCACAGGCACCATCACCGGATATTTTGCCCTTTCTGGAATTGCTTTCGCCCCCAACGGTGCCTACGCCTATACCAGTTCCCAAATAATTAATACTACATCTCATACTGTAGCGCCAATATTCTATTACAATTCATCACAACCTTCTGCGCAACAAGGGTTTTCTGAAGGATTAAGTTGTGCAGTAAATAATACTGATAGTTCGGTATATTGTATGGGTCTTGGAGGAAATATTTATTCTACTACATTTAATAATGGAACAATAAATCCATGGGAACAACAGAATCATTATCCATTACTTGTAAATTCCTCTAGTTGCGTTTCATATAAAAACCATATTTATTGTGTTGGAGGTTTCGAAAGTTCAATTTATGGATTTTATTATACTGGTTTCACTACACAATTTACATCAAATGCAAAAGATGGTGTATTAGGAAACTGGGCAGGAAATCAATCATCATATCCTGCCGCAGCTAGCGAATTATCCTGCGTTTCAAACCAAACAATTTCAGGACCTTCACCAACATTCACCACAACAACCTCTACAACAATATCTACCTCTATAACAACATCAATAATACAAACTCACGCTTCTCTTTCACTGAATGTTTATCCCCCAGAAGCAGGTTCAGTATCCCCTTCTGGTACTAATATATATCCTTTATACACAACAGTAAATGTAACAACAACCAATAATTCAGGTTGGTTCTTTAACGGTTGGAATACTACTAATGTGCCTTGTGATGAAAATGGTAATCCAAATCCTGAATATAATCCAGAAGGATATAGTTCATGTACTGCATGGGAGAACGGATCAGAATTATTTCCTTTTGCAGGAGGTTCTGGGGTATATTATTATGTATTTGGTAATAGTCCCGATGGAAGAAATTTAACAATAACCTTGTTTTCTAATGCTAGTTTGACCGCAACATATTTTTCGACCACCACTTCAACTACAACCACTTCAACAATAGCCCCTTCAACTATAACTACTACAATAAGTACCGCGCCACCGCCATCTGTTTATACCTATGTTACCGATCCATGGAGTAATCAGACCGTTATAGTTAATATTTTTACAAAACAAATAATTGGAGTTATAAATAATTTTGATTACCCTTCTGGGGTAGCTTTCGCCCCCTCCGGTGCTTATGCTTACATTGTAAATTTCTTTGAACCTAGTTATGGTAACAGAGAAATAAGTATAGTTGATACTTCTACAAGTGCAATTACTGGGAGTATATCTGACGGTTTTGTTGGCCCAACAAATGTTGCCATCGCCCCTTCCGGCGCCTACGCCTACGTCACAGATTATTCAAATAATACTGTTGATGTTATAAGTACATCTACTGGAAAGGTTATTGATATAATCAAATCATCATCTTTTAATTCTCCTGATGGTGTTGCCTTCGCCCCCTCCGGTGCTTATGCCTATGTTACAAATTTTCAACCAACAGGTGCAATTGATATCATTAATACTTCTACAAATTCCGTTATTGGGAGTATTTCAGGAACATTTGATTACCCTTCAGGCATTAGTTTTACCCAAAATGGTAATTTTGCTTATGTTACAGTAGGTGGTATTAATTCTGTTGATGTTATAAGTACATCTACAAGACAAGTTATTGATACAATAAGTGGATTTGATGGTCCAACTGATGTTGCCATTGGTCCTAATGGGAATGCATACGTCACAGATTACTATAATAATAGCATTAGTATTGTAAATATATCTAGAAATACAATTGTTGGTATAATTAAAGGATTTTCTTACCCTGACGGTATTGCTATTTCGTAATATACAAATAGTTATGTAATATCAACACTTCCTTTATTTGACTTGCCCTCCATCTTAATCAAATTATCATAAACAAACGCAGGTATATAACTTTTTTGATTAACAGGCAAATTCTTTAATTTTAGTGCAAAATAAATTTAAATTTGTTCCAGTGTAATTTTTTCTAATATTTTTTTTTATTGAAGTAAATTTTTGTTTTTAATAAAAACCAATTTCATCTCTCTTATTTTTCTTGTTATTTGTTGTTTGGTAAATTTAATTCATTCAAGCTTCTAGAGTCGGAGATAAGAGTCGTTCCTATGAAAAAAGAATTTTTTAGTTGCCATATTCTCTCTCAATCCTCTCCACATTCATGCCGCAGCATCTTCCGCAAGCCTTTTCGAAATATACAAACCTATAATAGATTCGGCATGCTGCGCAAGAACCACACCCACAAGCCTTTTCCTGTTCGTGACTGCGACTATTCCGACATTCTCGTTCCCCATCACGTCAAGTGCCTTTGTCAGCGGCGCATTACGATCCAGTACTGGAATGGTTTTGCTCATTTCTCCGGCATTCTTGAAACCGCTGAATTTGGTCAACCTTGGAATAACCTTTATTTCATTTTTGTCTTTGACAATCACTATATGGGTTTTGCTTTTTAATATCGTTTTGTAAAGATCGTATGGCGTAGTGCTTGGTTTTACTACAACAAAATTTTTGCTTACCGCCGCTTCAACCTTGAGCTTTGAGGCATATTCCTTGACATAGACGCTCTGCAATTCCGCCTTTGCGCCGTCATACAGGTACAATGCTATGAATATATCGAAAAAGACTATGAATTCCCTGTAGACAAAAGAATAACCGTTTGCCAATGCGGCGTATACTACTGTAAACACTAGGAACAACACAATGAATATATTGCTGATCTTTATCGATGTCTTTGTGGCGTGTATAATATCCCTCTTTTTCTGCAGGTAGCTCCTTAGCACCCTGCCTCCGTCAAGTGGAAAAGCAGGCATGATGTTAAACACGCCAAGCAGGATGTTTACCACGAAAAGGAATTGGACTATTTGTTTTACGGCGCCTGCGGGCGTATAAATTACAATAATTCCGAATATCAGTCCGAGCACGATGCTCGCTATCGGCCCTACAATGGATATGCGGAATTCGGTCTCTGGAGTTATATCCTCCGTGTTGTCTATAACCGACGCGCCTCCCAGAGGAAGCAGGATTATCTTTTTTATCCTGATTTTATTCCTTATTGCGGTTATAGAATGAAACAGTTCATGTATGAAGACGCAGACGAACAGCAGTACAAATGCTATAAAGAGAATGAATAATTGAGGATAAACCATAGATGCCAAAAATCCTAACAGTATCAATACTACAAATGTCCAGTGCAACTGTACGTCTATTCCCAGCACCCTGCCGATATTCGGCGAAAAATTTGGCATATCACCATCAACTCTTATTTTTATTATACTATATGATAAATATTATTATATTAATTAGTAAAATTAGCAAGGTAAAATAAGAAATAGGTATGCAACCTAAAGAATGATTTGACTATTGGCGAAAAAACAATAATTATTTTTTGTTGCGTGCATGGCAAAATACCATGCACGCCGATAGGGTTGTAAAGAGAGAAAGGAAAGCAGTAGTTAGATACTGCAATACTTCCAAGTAGTATTATGAACAAGCTTTTATAAATAAAATTTCTAAATAATAGTCATTTATAATATATCAATTGTATAATATAATTCTAATATTTTCTAAAATAAGATTAAGTAAGATAAGTTTTAACTCATAAATCAAGAAAGAAAAAAGTATATATATCTTATTATTTATAATCTATTATGCGAAAAATAGAACATGAATACTCCAAGCACGTATTGGAAAAGCTCGATGAACTTAAAGCCAAAAGCAAAAACAAAATCTCCATAGCGTTTATAAGAGGCAGAAACTGCGTTTACGAGTATAAATACATTGTAGATAAAGACACAAGGTTGCGCAAAAAGAAAACATTCTATATAGGATATATCGACAACAGGGGCGCTTTCGTTGCTGCGCTGCATAGAAAAGAAAGCACCAAATCCGAAGGAATAGACGAATACCTTGGCAAAATGGAGAGGCGCACGCTTGGCGGGGAGTATAATCTGGTATATCCAGAAAAGCTCGATCTTGATATATTGAGGGAGTTAAGCATGAATTCCAGGGCTTCGGCATTTGAATTGGCGGATAGATTAGGTGTAACGAAAAGCACCATACTTTACAGGGTAAAAAAACTTGAAAAAGAGTATGGAATAATCAAAACAATAGAGGTGTATCCTGAAAGATTTGGGTTTACAAGATATGTCGTCACAGTAAAATTTTTCGGAGAAAAACCCCCATTCGAAGAATTGAAGAAACTGTTTGACAAGGAACTGAGGGTTCAGCTGGTTCTACTGATGAAGGGAAGTTACGACCTGTTCATTTACATATTGGCTGAAAATACCATCATATTGGAAGAGATGATATTCAAGCTCAGATCCGAAAAATTGTTTTCCGGGCATCAATCGGCATGGAATATAGGATACATCATGGAAGCGTACGGTTTTATACCTTTAAGAAACGAGTTTTTTACCCTTTTGGAAGAGAGGATATGGCAAAGGACAAGAGAATCTCCCAGAAGAACTAAAGACCAGTTATTCAAAAGCGAGTTTGTAGTGCTAAAAGAGCTCAATAAAGATGCCGGAAGAAGTTTTTCAAGCATGGATAACGAAAATAAGCTAAATAACGGCAGCTCACAATACACCTACCATAAGCTTTTGGAGAAGAAATTTATAGAAAGAGCGACCATAACAATGACAAAGGTGCCAATGAAGTACTGCGCCTTTTTCTATTTGAAGCAGATAGACATAATAGCATTCAATACGACAAGAATGCAGTTTCTGAGAGAGATAATAGAAGAAACAGATAACCCAACCGACAAACACATATTTGAAGGAGACGTGTCCGCACCTCACGGCTCAGTATTTATTACTCCTATATTTGATTCAAGCATAGAAGCAGTAGAACGCAAGTTAAAAACCACTATAAAAGGAATAGAAGTAGAATCCGCTATTGTGACAGACATTATAACAGGATCCTTGGGATTTAGGAGATTTGACAATAAAAGATCGTCGCAGTTGGAGGTAATAAAAGACCCCAATGCCAAATTAGAAACTTATCAAAGATAACTTATAAACTAAAGATTTAAGTTTGACCTGCTGAGCCTCCCATAATATCACTTTTATGTTGTCGCTGGAAAGGTTTAAAAAACCTTTTTTCAATATCCTTTATTTTATTACCTAAAACCTTTTTAACTTGCGATTATCGTTTTCGCAAGCAGGGAATTCGGCAAGGGATGGTTTACCTTGTCGCAAGTATCAATAACGCATAAGCACTTCAAAATCTTTTGTATACCGATCCGAATTTCTGCATGCGCAGGATAATTGCTCTAGAATCAGAATTGTAACTTGCAAGCGCATCCCTTCCCTTCTTTGTTATTTCATACTGCTTCCGTGCCCTTTCGGATTTTGTCGCATCTTCAACCGGCTTTATGAAACCCATTTTTTCCAGCCATTCCAGAGTAGGGTAGATAGCCGCGGGTCCGGGTCTCCACATCCCATCGGTTTTCTCGAATATCTGCTCCATCAGTTCGAATCCGTGCATCGGGCGTTCTGAAAGAAGCTTTAGCACAAAGGGCTTGAGTAGACCTTTCGGTATTATGTCAACCCTGAATGGACCGCATCGGCAGTATCCGCTTGGCATTTCACTCTCCCATCATTTTTCTTCTTCTTTGGATTTACCCTCCAGCTCTTCTATACGCTTGCCTATAAACTTCACCTGCTCTTCCAGGTCTTCCTTGTATAGCTTAAGCTTTTCGACAAGCCTTTCCTTATGCAATGGACCAAGGTTTTCATTAGCATAGTCCATCATGCCTGGCTGCATGCCCATTCCGTGCATCGACATCCCTCCGTGCCTGTGCATTCTGTGGTGCATTCCTCTGCAGTTGCAACCACAATCATTTTCGTCTTCGTTCATATTATATCTCATATTATATCACTACTTATATAATCCATGATAAAATATTTAAGCGTTACGCAGAAAATCTTGAAAGTATGTCTTAAATCTTTTATTTGTATGGCAAGAATACCACGACCTTTAGGTCGGGGGATGAATTGCACATCTTGTTATTGCACGTAACATTTATATACTTTAATATTCAAAATAGATAACGATGTTGTGAAAACCACATTTAAATATCATGCATATCCTTCAAAGAAACAGAGGGAAACACTTGACAGGCAGATGTTTCTTTCAAAAGAACTTTACAACCTCCTCCTTGAAAACTCAAAGGTATAT
>JAJZVQ010000036.1 GCA_021845575.1 Microcaldota archaeon
CATATAGCGTTCTCGACGACCGAATTCGCAAAAACAATTGAAAGAATGTTTCCAAAAATGCGTGAAAACTACTATATATTCAGAAGAAGGAAAAGGCTTAAGCCGAGGTTTTCTGACCTCAGGCATATGTTAAAGTATTCCATTACTTCTATAGGAATCACTCCCGGAAGCACAACAATCAACAAGCACATGCTTGGCAAGGAACTTAGAAATATGGGATTTGACAAGTTCAAGCTTTACGCCGTAGAGCATCATGCGGCGCACGCGGCGACTGCGGCATTTACTTCGCCATTCAAAAAGGCGCTGATAATTACATCGGACGGGCTTGGAGATGGATTGTCAGGATCGATAAGCATCATGGAGAAGAATACGCTGACAAGAAAAAGCGTGACGAAAGCCAGCGATTCGTTGGGTATATTCTTCGAGCAGGCGACCAACATAATAGGAATGAGGGAGCTTGAGGACGAAGGGAAAGTGATGGCGATGGCGGATTACTCTTACCCTTTTTCGATGGACGAGAATCTTTTTAGGGATTTCTTCAGCGTGGACGGCATATCAATCAAGGCAAAGTACAATACAATAAAACAATTTGAGATGCTCCAAAGGATAAGTTGGCAACTGCCGAGAGAACAGTTTGCTTACATGGTGCAGCAGCTGCTTACCGAAATGCTGACAAAATTTGTCAACAACGCAATTGAAAGGTTCGGGATTGGGGATGTGGCATTTTCAGGAGGGATTTTCTCAAACGTGAAAGCGAACATGTCACTGAGAAAATTGGATTCGCTGAAGCACTGGTATATATTTCCGCATATGGGAGACGGAGGAATCGCGCTCGGCGCGGCGTTGCATACAAATTATATTTTAAACGGGATAACCAAACACGATTTCACGGCTTACCTCGGGCCCGCATATGGCGAAAATGAGACAATTGCGGCGTTGAAAAGGCATAAAATGAAGTTTCAACTCGAGAGAAAAGAGCAGTCAAAACATGCGGCGGAGCTTGTCACGGACGGGCATTACATATTTTGGTTCCAGGACAGAATGGAATATGGACCTAGGGCGCTTGGAGACAGAAGCATACTTGCACGGAGCGATTCAGAAGAGATAAAGGATACGCTTAACCTTTACGTTAAAAAAAGAGAATGGTTCCAACCCTTCGCACCTTCGATCATGGAAGAAGAAGCGGAGAGATTGCTTGAATATGACAACAAAGGAAAAGACAAATTCATGACAATGGCGTACATGGTAAAAAAAGAAAAAAGAAATGTGACAAAGTCCGTCATGCATATCGATGGCTCCGCAAGGGCACAGATGGTAGGCAGGGAAAACCCCCTTTATTATGATGTTATAAAACAGGTCAAAAACATCTCCGGAAATGGCATAGTGCTAAATACCAGCTTCAATGTGCACGGTTTCCCGATAGTGATGGATCCCAATGATGCAATAATGACAATGAAGAAAACGAATTCTAAATACATGTTTATAAACGGATTTTTTGTAACCAACAAATAATGATTGAATGTTAGGCACGGGACTGGGAACTGAGGAATACTTATTCACTTTAGGAATATTAATCGCATTTGTTGGCACAATTCTTTTCCTGATCCTTTCAAGAAAAGAGTTTTTGTCTTATTTGAAGAAATTGAATATCGGCAAAAGGGAGTTATTGATAGCCCTTGCGATAGGGATATTCTTTGTCGCTGTAGAGTTGGTTGTGGTAAAACCTACACAACAGCTTTTCTTTGATGACGCAATATATCAAGGGGGAGCGCAGGATTTGCTGCATATGGGTCAGGCATGGATGTGCAATTTTGGAACGCCAAATTACTGCTTTGCAGGCCAACTGTTCCATGAACCTGTAGGAACATCTTTCAATCTTGCAATAGGGTTTGCGATATTCGGAATCAGCCAGTTTACCGCATATGGAGTATCATTATTTATCTCGTTTTTGGCTGTTTTCCTTACTTTTATCGTAGCTGCGTTGCTATTTAAGAATATCGTCGCGGCATATTTCTCCGAACTGCTTATGGCGTTGTCGCCAACATTGCTGGTATGGGCAATGCCCACCACTTCGGATATCATGATGATGTCATATTCATTAGTTTCAATGTTGGCGTTGCTTCTGTTCGCATACAAAAAAAATTTGAGGACGCTGGGAATGTTTCTTTTTTCGCTGTCGCTTCTTGCTTACATGAAGATTGATGCTGCTATATTTGTGCTTATATTTCTGCTTGTATACTTAAGCCTTAAATTCCCTAAAGATATTAAAAATGGGGCAAAAGAATTTGCTGGGCGGGTAAAGTATTACCTGATTGACACAAGGCTCTTGATTCTTATACTTGTTTTTGTAATCTCTATTTCTCCTGAAGTGATATACGCCGCAACGGAATTGTTTACTGGCCATTATGGTTATTCCGGCACAACAATATACAATTCATGCAGTCCTTCGCAGCATACAGTGGCAACAGGCATGCTAAACCTTCAAAATTTTAATTATAATATATGCGCCAATCTCCTGTTTTGGACTAATTCATTCGCCAATCCTACGCAGTATGGCTATTCGATAATGCAACCGATTGAATTCACAGCTCTTGCTTTGCTTGGCGCGATTCTCCTTTTTGTTTACAAAAAAAGAGAGTTTTTTGCATTGACGTTATGGTTTGTGATACTTTTTCTTTTGTATACCTCCTTCTATGCCGGCAGCGTGATATACGGAGTGGATTGGAGATTTTTCCTCAGCCTGATGCCGCAGGCGAGCATGCTCGGAGGATTCGGAATTGGAGTTATACTTACTACGAAATGGATAAAAAAGAGCCGATTTAAGCCTATTTTTTACACATTATTCATAATCCTAATTCTTTACTCAACATTTTCACTTTACAATTATTTAAGTATAAATCCTTCCAATATCTCTGAAGCGCAGCCTGCAAGATTCTACGAAAATTTCGTTTATAACAACAGTTATAAAATACCGAGCTCGTGCTTGGTTGGCACGTATGACCCGACATTGTTCAACATTAACAATAAAACTGCGACCCAATTAAGCAATTTCAGCGGTATCACTTATTCGGAATACAAAAACCTGTCGGCAAAATATGACAATTGCCTTGTAATAGATTATGGGTTTTGGTGTTATACCCCTGGAAACATATGCTCTTCCACAAAAGATAAATTTTATACCGAACCTATAGCTACGTCATATGACAACGTATCTGCAGAGACTTTTGGATTTTACAAGATAACAGGATTCAAAAACGCCACATAATTCTTTGTTTGGAAAAAAGAAAAAAATATTTGCTTATATGCCAATAAAGAACAGGATAACGCTGTCTAAAACTTCGCCACTCATCCATTGAAGATTCTTTTATTAGGTGATTACTTGGTTATTTTGTATATCGATATGGATTATTTCTTTGCGGCATGCGAACAGCTCAAGAATCCTGAACTGAAAGGTAAGGTAGTGGTGATAGGCACTAACAAAGAAGACAACAAGATGAAAGGAGTAGTGCAAACAGCAAACTATGAAGCCAGAAAATACGGGATAAAGAGCGGAATCCCGACAAAGGACGCGTATAAGCTTTATAAGGATTTGGTGTACTTGGAAGCCGATGAGCCTTATTATGAAAAGACATCAAAAACGATAATGGATATGCTGAAAGGATACGGATTTCCTGTTGAACAAGAAAGCATAGATGAAGCTGCGCTTGATCTGGGTGATGTTGGGTATGAAAAGGGAATCGGGATTGGAAAAGAGATAAAGAAAAGGATAAACAATGAAACGAACCTGCCCTGTACTGTCGGTATAAGTTTTGGAAAAACCTTTGCAAAAATGGCTTGCGAATCGTCTAAGCCTGATGGCTTTGGAATTGTCACAGAAAACGAAATAACAGATTTTTTGAAAACAAAACCGGTAAAGGCATTGCCAGGAATAGGTCCAAAGACAGAGGAAAAATTGAAAATATTAAGAATTAATACCATTGGAGATTTATCCGATTCGGATCCTTTACTGCTTAAAGAAAAACTTGGAATTGTTGGGATAGAATTGTATAACCTCTCTAATGGAATTGATAAGAGCAAGGTAGTGGAATTTGAAGAGGTTTTGTCAATAGGCAGGGAAAGGACGCTGAATGAAGAGACAACCGATGTTACGGTAATAAAAAATATGATAAGCGAATTGAGCAAGGAGGTATTTGAGGAATCGGCGAAAAAGAATTTCTGGTTTAAGGATGTTGGAATAAAGGTCAGATACGCAGATTTTACGCAGGCAACGAAAAGCAAAACCCTAAACCATTATTCTTCATCAGAAGAAGAGATAGAAAGGATTGGGGCTGTTCTGATAAAGGAGTTGATGAATAAGAATAACAAAAAGATAAGAAAAGTAGGTGTAAGGATATCATCGCTAATGAAAGGCAATAGCCAGAAAAGGCTTATTGTGTAACCTTGTACACCTATTGTTTGATGTTCCTTAGGTATTCCCTTGCTTCGATTGCCGCCTTTGCGCCGCTTCCTGCCGCGGTTATTGCCTGCTTATACTTCCTGTCTGCAACGTCACCCGCTGCGAATACCCCTTTAACATTTGTTTTGACTTCTTCTTCTACAAGCAGATACCCCTGCTCGTCCGTGTCTAATTTCCCGGACAGAAATTTTGTATTTGGATTGTATCCTATCGCTACAAAAACGCCGTCTATGTCCATCGTTGTCATCTCATTTGTCTTCAGATTCCTTATCCTGACACTTTTTATTTTTTGGTCTCCGAGTATCTCTTCTATCACGGAACTGTAAATCACTTTTATTTTAGGGTTTGAAAACGCCCTATCCTGCATAATCTTGCTTGCCCTGAATTCGTCCCTCCTGTGTATGATTGTCACGGAAGAGGCAAATTTTGTAAGAAAGTCCGCATCCTGCATTGCGGTATCTCCGCCTCCGACTACAATGACATTCTTGTTTCTGAAAAATGCTCCATCGCACGTCGCACAGCTGCTTACTCCCTTTCCGACAAACTTCTTCTCGGATTCTATCCCGAGCCACTTCGCCGATGCGCCTGTAGCGATTATCACGCTTTTCGCTTCATGCGTTTCAAAGGATGTTTTCACTTTTAGAGGGAACGATGAAAAATCCACTTCCGTAACGTTCTCTCCTATGAATTTTGTCCCGAATTTTCTGGCTTGCTCGCGCATGAGGTCTATAAGCTCATTTCCGTATATGCCATCAGGAAAACCCGGAAAATTTTCGATAGTCGTGGTGAGCAAAAGTTGCCCTCCTGCCTCTATCCCTGTTATCATCAAAGGATTGAAACCTTCCCTTGCCAGGTATATTGCTGCTGTAAGACCTGCCGGCCCAGAACCTATTATTATTACCTCTTCCATTTTAATTACCTCTTCCATTTTTTACACCAATCGATCTAAAAGTATTAAATTGTCACTTTGCTATCTTTTCCAGTATCGGATACGTTTCATAAAGCCGTTCCTGCTCCAACTGCTGATATACCATATATATTATTCCTACTGTAAGCAAAATTCCCATTCCTGTGCCTATTGCACCGGTAAGCGTTGCCAGCGCCGCAAGCAGGCCTACAAAGACACTTCCCAGTACGGTGACAACAGGAATATATTTGTTGAGAAGGCCTTCGATTATTCTTGGATCCCTTCTAAATCCGGGTATCTGCCATCCCATATCTCCTAATTGCTCGGCGACATTCTTTGGGCTTTGACCTGTCATCTCTATCCAGAACTTTCCGAATATCACGCAAAGCAAGACAAGCACTCCGACATAGATTATGGCATGAATCCATTCAGGTATTAGAAGTATGCCTCCCCATGGAAGTATCAAGTTGCTTGTCTGGGTAGCAAGAAAACTGAAATATGGGCCATACCCTCCTATCCCCAAAGGAGCTGGATAAGGCAGGGGGAATGTCGGTGAGATCAGATAAATTAAGCCGCCGGTCAATTGAAGCGTGGTGCCGCCCCCTGCGGTTCCTACAGGCTGGTAAAGGGCGAAAAAATTTACCAGATTCGCAAATGTTCCATGTACGTTGGCAAGGAACCGGAACCACACCGTTAAAGATAATTCAAGCGCTGATGCGAGGATGACAGGCAATACGCTTACATAAAGGAAGGGAATAGGAAGCCGCCCTCCGACACCCCTTAGCTGTTCGAATGTGAGTGGAAGCTCGACCTTTGTCTCGAACGCGTATATGCTTATCAGCAGTATCAGAACCGAGAAAAACAATGGAGCGAAGACAAGCACCGTATTCGATATGGCGGCTGCGCCTCCCGCAGCTATCGTGGATATCGCTTCTGGAAACAATATTT
>JAJZVQ010000007.1 GCA_021845575.1 Microcaldota archaeon
ATGTATGCTCTAATCTTCTTACTCTTTGCAATACTCGATGCCACCTACGAGCCAACAAGATATTCGTTGGATTATGTCATCGAAAAAAGTGTCAAATGGTGGTATAAGATAGCAGAAGTGAAATCGATATGGCTTTCTTTGGATTGATATCTTTTACAATTCTTCGATAAAACGAATAGATAAAAAGATAGAGATATAAGAAACAGGGAATTGTTTGATAATTATAAGTATTTACGTATCAATTGTATTTGTTTTATAATTCCTTCTTGCAAAGACTTTGCTTTTTCTTCTGTTTTTGCTTCAACGAATATTCTTAATATGGGTTCTGTGCCACTCTTCCTGACAATAAACCAATAATCTTTATCGACTATTTTTATTCCGTCTATTTTTATGACTTCCTTGCCGCTCCCGTAAATTTCCTCTATCTTCTCGTATATCCTTTCAACATTTGAATCATGCATTTCCACGCTTCCCTTTAGAGTGTAATATTTGGGGAGTTTATCAAACAGTTTTGTAGAAGGTATGTCCTCATTTGCCATCAATTCAAGCATGAGCGCAAATGACATCCCTCCGTCCCTTACGTATTGGTGCTCTGGAAATATAAAACCGCCATTTTCCTCAAACCCTGCGAGCCCACCGTCTTTCATTAGTTTATGGGATATGCCAACACTTCCTACCTTTAGCCATTCTATCTTAATATTGTGTTTTGAAAGGAATTCTTGGATAAATGGCGAACTGCTTACTCCTGTGTACACCAATTTCCTTGTAATGGGATTTTTGACGGACAGCCAATATGAGAGAAGAGCGCCGCTTCTATCTCCTGTGATTACATTCCCCGCAGAATCAATAAATACTGCTCTATCGGCGTCTCCGTCATGCGCTACAGAGATATCGGCATTTAAGATCTTCGAGATGGCTGCCGTTTCTTTAAGATTAACTGCTGAAGGTTCCGGCATCCTTGCGGAGAAAAAAGGATTTAGATTTGAATTTATGGTGTGGACTTTGCAGCCTAGTCTTTCGGCTATTAGGGGGGTTGAGAGCGAACCGACGCTATTTGCGCTATCTATAAGCACATTGAATTTTTTCTTTCTTATTTTTTCAATATCTACAAAAGAAAGGATTTTTTCAATATATTTGCTTATTATATTGCTTTCGATATTTACTTCGCTTATTACACTATCCCAATTAACCTCCCTGAATTTGTTAGTTGAAAGTATATTTTCCACTATCAATTCTTTTTCTCTTGATATTTCCGCACCGTTATCATCTATTACTTTTATTCCGCTGTATTCGGGGGGGTTATGGCTTCCTGTAACCATTATTCCTCCGTTATATCCTGAATTTTTTATCGTGAATTGCAGGGCTGGGGTTGGAACGAATCCTGCATCTGAAACCCTTAAGCCTACACTGAGAAGCCCGCCTTCCACTGATTTAATGAGCATATCGCCCCCTGCCCTTGCATCCTTTCCGATAAGTATCTTTGACTTTTCTGGAAAGAATGTACCGACCGCTTTTCCTATTTTTAGTGCAAATTCAGGGGTAAGATCCTTGTTTATTATTCCTCTGATTCCATTAGTTCCGAATATTTTTCCCATAATTATAATAAGAAATCAAGGTATAAAAATATTTGTCATATTTTCCTATTTACTACAAAATCTGAAATCTGCTTCAGTCTTTCTTTTGCGGGCGAATCATTCAATCTGCTGCTTAGATTCTTCCAGCTTTCATTTATTGTGTTTAGGGCAATATTCTCTGCATATTCAATAGAATTATATTTTTTAATTATTTCTATCGCTTCATTTATCAACCCTCTATCTTTGGTATGCATTTTTAATAATTCTATAATCCTGCGCTTATCTTTCTCATCTGCGGAATTTATTGTGTGTATCACCAACAAAGTGACTTTTCCTTCTGTAATATCCTCACCGATGACACCTTTGTTTTCGGATACCCCGCTGTCTATTATATTGAGTATGTCATCTTTTATCTGGAATGCAACGCCTAAAGACGCTCCGAACCTGCCGAACAATTCAACAATGTCATCTTCCGCATTAGCCACTATGGCTCCTATCTCTGCGGCCATGCTTGTCAATGCGCCTGTCTTATCAAATGCTAATTGAAGATAATTATCTTCAGTTCTTTTAGAAATATCTACAAATTGATTATGCCAAGCAATATCCACACCTTGGCCTACGCCCAGTCTTAGCATATGTCTTGAATACATTCTTTGAAGCATTATCTTTTTATCATTGTTTATTTTCTCGCTGTCAAGCATGGCGCTCATCGGGAAAAAAAACATAAAATCGCCAAGATTGAGTGCAACGTCTATTCCATATTTGGCATGAAGGGTTTCTCTCCCCCTCCTTATATCTGAATCGTCTTCTATGTCATCATGAATTATGGTCGCGTTATGCACAATTTCAGGCACTACGGCAAACTCTAGATAATTACTCGAATCCACTCCAAGAGAATCCATAACTGCAAGAGTCAGTATTGGTCTGAGCCTTTTTCCCCCAATCTCAAGAAGATGCCATATGGGACCGAGTATCGCTTTGTCTATGACTTCTTCGTCATATTTATATAGGGTCCTGCCGAGTATCCTCTTTAGGTATTGCGGGGATTTTTCGTCTCCTAAATATTCTTTTAGTTTTGCATTTATCAGTATTCCCTTTTCCTTTAAATATTCCTCTATACTTTTACCTACAATCATAAGAATCAATTAGTTTAGTATCTTTTATAACCTTTTTAATTCTTTCTAAAAGACCCTACAAAAACAAGATATTTATAGTTACGTCTGCAAATAAGTATCGGGTGTGCTAATGCAGACAAAAAAATTTCCTACGGAATTCAAAGAATTCTCTAGAATGTATACTGATATAGTATACAATGAACTTATAAAGAATTTCCCGCAAAATGTTCCGAAAAATTTTTCTGAAATGCTTCATTCTTATACAGATAGAAAAGGCCAATACAGAAGGCCTGCTTACCTGCTTGCATGGACGCTTCTTTTCAATGGCAATATAAAAGACGCAATACTGCCTGCTGCAGTGCAACAGCTTTCTGAAGACTACTTCTTGATGCATGATGATTGGATGGATGGCAATAGGTTGAGAAGGGGTTATCCGACAGCGCATGTCATATACGGGCCCGTATATGCGGTATTGGCAGGAGATACTCTTCATGCTATCCTATGGAAAATGTTATATAAAGGGGTTGAAAAATTAGATATTGATTTGAGAAGCAGGTATATAGACAAATTTGCTGACATGATGGTAATGACTCATATAGGGCAATATATAGATTTACATATGACAAATGATATCAAAGATATTACAAAATTCACAAAAAAGGATTATTATAAATCAATACACGCAAAATCCGCATATTATAGTATATATGGACCGATGCAATGTGGGGCTATAATCGCAGGAGCTAAAAGCGGTGATGTAGATAAAATAGCGGAATATGGGATACCTATAGGAAATGCTTTTCAGATAAAGGATGATATATTGGATTGTATTTCAAATGAAAAGGAACTAGGAAAAAGCATAGGAAACGATGTAAAGCAGAATACAAAAACTTTGATTTTGTGGCATGCAGTGCAAAATGCGTCTTCAGCATCTCTAAAACGATTAAAGCAGATATATGAAAAATCTCCCGAATCTAAAAGCAAGAGTGATATAAAATTTGTTTTAGATTCCTTTGAGGAGCTTGGTTCGATAAAATTCGCTGAAATGGAAGCTAATATGCTTGTCAACAAGGCATTGAAAAAATTTGGCGAGATTTCAAGCAATATCCCTGAAACAGATGCAAAAAAGCTGGCGATATCCGCAATAAGCCATGCTGCGATAAGAAAAAAATAGGGAGTGATAATGAAAGCGTACATAATAGTGCATGGGATTGTTCAGGGAGTTGGTTACAGAGCTTTTGTCAAAGGCATAGCTGACGAGTATGGAGTTAGGGGTATGGTAAAAAATATCGATGATGGGAGCGTTGGAATATTTGCGGATATTGAAACAAAAAAAGCATTGGAAAAATTTGTTGAAAAAATAAACGTGAAGGGCAGGCAGATGGAGGTTTTTCATATTGAAATTTATAATGAATTTGAAGAGGGTTATAAAGAAATGGGGAGTTACACTTCTTTTAAAATTATTTTATAGAAGGTTAAACAATGCATAACAAGATAAAAACGATAATATTTGATTATGAAAATACGCTTGGGGGCACTTGGCACCGAATATTAGATTATGAAGAGCTGAATATAGACCCCAAAAAATTCGGTGAATTTGATAAATCGCGCGCAAGAAAAAACTTCTTTTTGGGAAAGACGAGTGAAAATGAATTTATTGACAGTTTTATATATAAAATGAAATTAGAAATCGATAAAGAAAAACTTAAAAAGATTATAAGGGGCGCAATTTCGATATCCCCTAAGGTGATTGAACTTGCCAAAAGTCTCAGAGAAAACTATACCCTCGCACTTGCATCAGATAATGCAATGGAGTGGGGTGAATACTTAATAAAAAGATATCGTTTGAAAGATATATTCTCGTATTTTTTCTGGTCATATGAAATGGGACTTAGAAAAATATCCCCATATTTTTTCAAAAGGATGATGAAGGAATTGGATATTCTTCCGTCCAATTCTATTTTTATAGATGATAAAGAAAGGAATATAAGAATTGCAACCAGCATGGGGATAAATGCAGTACTTTTCGATAACAGAATAAACAATGCTTATTTGCTTAAACAAAAAATAGACATGATACTAAAAAATAGATTTTAGAAAAGATTCCTTTTGATTAATAACATGGATTCAAAATTATCTTCTTTTGAAGCTGTATTCCTTTTAGTATGGCCGCACTTCTGGCATTTGTGCTGTATGATATATTCGCCTTTTTTTGATTCTATGTCTATAGGTTTCATTAATCCTTTACATGATGATTTGCGATCCCCCGGAATTGCCAAATCGACATGTTTGCTATAAAGGCAATTTGGGCAATGGTTGGTGTACCCGTTGCCTTTGACGTATGTTTTACAATTGTCACAAACGAAATCTTCCTTTATTTTTATAAAATTCTTTCTTTGCATTGATATCAGATTATTTGCGTTTTAAGCAGTCATAATATTTTTTATTTAATATATAATCGTTATATTTCTTTAAATTATCTTCAAATTCTAATGATTCTCTTTTGTCTTTTCTAATCGATGTTTTGTTAGATAGATAAGGTTTAATATTATATTTAGTTACAAAATAATCAAAGTGCTTGTAAGCATTTTTATAAATATTTAAGTTTGAATTTATCGCGTTTTCAAATCTTTCATTTATTGTTTTTGTTATTTCTATAACAACATCTAATATCGGAGAATTCGGTTTTTCATTTTCCAATTTTATATTATTTTCTTTTAATATACTTTTAAGTTTTTGGAATCCGACAATGCTCCCTACATTAACAGCTTTTAAATCTTCTTTTAATTCTCCAAGATTTTGCAATGGAGACCTTTTATCTTTTTCACAACTCAAATCTTTCATAAAATTACGCTTATTAAGTTAGTGGCATCTCCCACTGAACGGCGTGGGCTTCCTTTGCATTCATTTAATTTTTCCTTTTAAAAATTTTAAAATCTGATAAGGGCATATTATTTATCCTGTTTATTATTTTTTTATATTTTTTGGCAAAATAGGCGTCTTGCGATTGAGAATTTTTATTTATTTCTTTGGATATCTCTCCAATAGACGGAATATACCTATCAATATCCATATTTGCACAGAATAAGGTAAAATCAGAGAACAAAAGCGCGTTATGTATATTGTGTTCTACTTGTTTATACTTTATTCTTTTCATTATTTCTATTAGATTTTCTTTTATAATAGAGTGTTCTTTCTGTATTTCTTCTTTTAAAAATGGCGATTTGCTTACCATATCGACAACTTTATAGAATATATCTTCAACATTTTTGCCCTTGATATTTTCGTCTTTGTCGAGAAGAGTATATTTAATGTCTTCCAACTGTTTTACTTCAATATTGTTCACTAACTTTTTTTTAAACAGCAAGTTATCACCTATTTCTACATTTATTATTAGGATATTTTATTCTTGAAAAATGAAAGCATGTTTTTTATTTTGTGTGTTTGTTCTTCATCTTCTTTTTTTATCCTTTCTTTGATTTCATTTTCACTAGGCAGTTTTATATTAAATCTTTCACAAAATGGATTTAACTCTATGTATAACGTATTCGGATAAGAATACCAATTGAATTTCATATCCTTTAACAATTGATATTTTACCTCAGTTAATTTTTCTGTTACTTGTTTTTTTATTTCTGAATTTTCATTTTTCATTTCTTCTTGCAACTCTTTTGATAATATTATTGCACTTTCAATTCTGTAAAAAGTTAAGAGAGGCTCTGTTTCTTCTTTATTGTTTAAAAATTTTCTAAAATTCTCTTTTATATTTATATTCTTCTCCATTTTATCACCTTGTAAATATACCCATTCTAACAACATTAATCAATTGTGCCAAAAATGCTCATTTTGCTCTTCTCAATGATACATACCTAGTAAATTTGGAAGCTTCTCAACATACATTTTATTTTCCCTATTTTACTAAGTATCATACTAAATATTTATATATTTCTTTTACAGATTTTGGCTGTGTTGTCCTGAATCAATACTCTCTATCGGAATGTGTCTCTTTTCATTTACCTTCTTTTTCAATTATTTTTTTTAATACATAATTTAAGATTCCGCCTGATTTATAGTACTGTATTTCCATTTCATTATCAAGTCGCATGATAAGTTCGGTATCCTTCTTATCTCTCGTGTTTATTTCATAATAATGCATTCTGATGATTCCTTTGACAGAGAGGCTGGGTATATCAATATCTACAGGTTTTGTATAATCTATTTTGTCAAAGTCTTCATTGTTTTTAAACTGGAGTGGCAGTACCCCTATCCCGACCAAATTACTTCTATGTATCCTTTCAAAACTTTTGGCTATTATCGCCTTTACACCTAAGAGGTATGGGCCTTTTGCTGCCCAATCTCTTGAACTTCCTGAACCATATTCGCTTCCCCCAAATACCACAATAGGCCTGTTTTCTTTTTTATACAACATTGCGGCATCAAAAATACTCATTTTAGTTCCGTCTGGAAAATGCGTGGTAAAGCCCCCTCTTTCCAAAACGAGTGAGTTTTTTATTCTATTGTTTGCAAATGTGCCCCTCATCATTAATTCATGGTTCCCCCTCCTTGATCCATACGTATTGAATTCATCAGGATTTACCTTGTTTTCTATTAAGTATTTTCCGGCTGGGCTGTCTAAACCTATTGCACCCGCTGGTGATATGTGATCCGTAGATAATGAATCTCCAAATACTGCAAGTACTGCCGCATTCTTTATTGAAGTGATTACTGAATTTGAATCATTGAAAAAAGGGGGTTTTTTTATGTATGTGCTTTTGGTTTCCCATTGGTAAGTATCTCCAATGGGTGTTTCTATGTTTGACCAATATTTATTTGGTGAATTAGAGTCCCTATATTCTTTTTTAAACATCTCTGCATCAACTAACTTCAAGATTTCATCAATTTCTCTTTGTGACGGCCATATATCCTTCAAATAAATTTCCTTGCCATCGCTATTCTTTGCCAGTGGCTCATTATCCAAATCTTTTCTTATTGTACCTGCGATGCCAAATGCAACCACGAGAGGTGGTGACATCAAATAATTCGCCTTTACGTCTCTGTGGATTCTTGCTTCATAATTTCTATTGCCAGACAAAACAGATGCCACCGCCAAATTATTTTTATTTATTATTTCACTTTGATTTCCTATCAACGGACCGCTGTTTCCTATACAGGTTGTACAGCCATATCCAACAAGTTTATAACCTAACTTTGACAAATACTCTAGGAGCCCGCTTTTTTCCAAATATGCGGAAACGACCCTTGAACCTGGCGCAAGGCTTGTTTTTACTTTGTTGGTGTTGACATTTAATCCATGCTCTATTGCTTTTTTTGCTAAAAGGCCTGCACATATCATTAAATCGGGATTGCTTGTATTTGTACAACTTGTTATCGCAGAAATTACCACATCGCCATTAGACAAACTATTTTTTATGTTATTCATATCTCCTGTCATTTCTTTTTTTGGATCGTTTCTTGCAGATATACCTTCCCATTCCAATCTTTCTATGTCCAGATCTGCTCCATTTTTTTTATTTTCTGTGCTTAAAATAAAATTATTATCAAAATTTTCCTTTATTTTGGAAAGAGGAATCTGCTTTTTTGGTTGATCCGGTCCTGAGATACTTGGAATTACATCTTCGAGACTAAAAGACATAACTTCGTCATATTTTACTTTTGAATAATCCATGTCAAATATTCCCTGTTCAGTATAATACTTTTTGACCAGATTTATTTGTTCTTCATCTCTTCCTGTTAATTCCATATACCTTAGTATTTCTTCATCGATAGGGAATAAAGCTATTGTTGCACCATATTCTGGGCACATATTAGACACAGTGGCCCTTTCCGGTAATGAAAGTGTATTAACACCTGTACCAAAGAATTCAATGAAAGTGTTAACAACGCCTTTTTCCCTAAATAATCTTGTTAATACTAATGCCAAATCGGTCGCTGTAACTCCTGCATTTAGTTTTCCGGTGAGATTTACTCCGAGAACTTTAGGTATGTTCAGATATATCGACTGCCCTAATAACGCAGATTCTGCTTCTATTCCTCCTACGCCGAAACCGACAATACCTAATCCATTTATCATTGTTGTATGTGAATCTGTCCCAACTAAAGTATCGGGTATTGCAACAAGTTTATCTTTTTCGTTTTTTAATATTACACATTTTGCCAGATGCTCTAAGTTTATCTGATGGCATATACCAAATGAGGGAGGATAAATATTAAGTTTTTGGAACGCGGAACCAGCCCACTTTAAAAACTTATATCTTTCTCTATTTCTCTCGATTTCCTTTTCCTGATTTATCTCTAGCGCATTTGCAGTATTAAAAGAATCTACTTGAATAGAATGATCAATGATTAAATCAACTTGGATTTCCGGCTGGATTTTTTTAGGATTCAGGCCTAAATCTTTTATGTAATCCCTCATTGCTGCAATATCTACAATGGCAGGAACTCCGGTAAAATCCTGCATCAAAATTCTTGCTACATTGAATGGTATCTCATTATCATTATTGTTTTTGTTTGGATTACGATCGGCTAGTCTTTTTATATTTTCTTTAGAATTATTTTCAGAATCCATATTCCTAATTAAAGATTCAAGAAGAATCTTTACGGAAAAAGGAATTTTAGAGATATCAAATCCAAAATCTTTTAGTTTCGGAAGTGAATAGTAATATATCTCTTTCTCGGAAAGGTTAAATGAATCTATAAAAGAGGATTTGTTAAAATCCATACTTACACCTTACATCTCATACTAACTCATTATTATTTATATCGTTATTCTTATATTTATAGTGGTTAAATGGAAAATGAGCATAACAAATTTGGAAGTAGGCTTCTCAGTCCTGACAGAAAGAAGATTGAAGAACCTGATAAGTTCTTACCAAAATTATTGAAAGCTGAAGATATAGTGGCGGAAATAGGTTCAGGCCCGGGATATTATTCTAGAGAAATAATAAAATATGTTTCTAAGCTTTATTGCGTTGATAGCAACAAAGAATTTCTGGATATTGCCAAAGAGATGATAAAATCTAAAAAGGTAGTATTTCTTAATGAAAATTCGGCAAAGATGTCAATACCTTCATATTCGATAGATGCAGTAATACTTGCAAATTCTTTTCATGATATGGAAGATAAAGTAGCCGCAGTAAAAGAAATCAAGAGGGTACTTAAAAAGAACGGCAGAATTATAATCGTTGATTGGAAAAAAGAAAAAACCGAATTTGGCCCCCCATTTGAATTGAGAATGAATGAAAGTGATTACCTCCATTTTTTCAATGATTTTGCTGTTAAAGAAAAGTTTGATGTCGGGCCTATGCATTATGGATTTGTCCTTGTAATGAAAAATAATTTTTAGGTTTTATGGAAGCAAAAAATTTTGATATTTTTAATGTCATATCTGACATAAGGAAAAACGGTCAGGCAGTAATATCTGTTGAAGGGATAAACATAACATTACGCAAAGGAGTTTTTATCCCTGATTATAAAATGTTCCAACTTATAAACACTGCAATAAGATTCATAGAGAAAAACAAAACAATATTGACAATAGGTGATGTTGGAACTGGCAGCGGGGTTATCGCAGTTCTCATTGCGAAAAGATTTCCTAATAAAAAAATTTTTGCATATGAAACATCTGCCAAAGCAATAGAATTGGCGAGGTATAATACGTCAAAAAACAATATAAAAAATGTGAGATTTTTTAATAACAAAAGAGGAAGTTGGAGCATTCCGCCCTATAAAAAAATAGATTTTATTATATCAAATCCGCCTTATTTAGGCAATTTGGAATATGCATCTAAAAATATCTTTAAGAAATATCCTGATTTAAAATACCAACCAAAGATGGCAATTAGGAGTTATGATAAATATGGCATCTTGCCGTTCGTAAAAATTTTGAATGGGGCAATAAGGCACCAAACCAAATATATATTATTTAGATCTAATGCGGATTTTGTCGATAAGACAGTACAAACACTACAAAAAATACCACATAAAATAAAAATTAAAAAAATAAGAGACGGGATAATTTTTGCTGAATTAAAATAAATTTTATTTTCTAATTTTTTTGAATACTAATTCCATCTTTGCTGTCGTTTCATTAAATAATTCCTGTTCACTGGTTTGGGTATTGATAGCTTTTAGACAAAAATGATTCTTGAGAAATTCGGCGGTTTTTATACGTTGGGAAGTCTCCTTTTGAACGCATATCAGTTTATATGGCGTATCTAGTAAACAATCATTGGCAGTTTTTAGCACGGCATCTACATACTCTGTTATAGGCATTGGCACAAAATCCTGCTTGTATGGGTTTGGGATATAGTATGTTTCATTTATCTCTTTCCATTTAGGGTCATTTAAAGTTGCTGTATTGTTTGTATAATCTTGATAAAAATTCTTAAAATGCAATAGAAATTCGGCGGCTTTAGATAAATTTAATATAATTTTATTTCCAACAGATTCTGGATACTCATTGTACCTAATCTCTTCGATATCCCTTATGTTATCGACATCAGATTTATTCCAACCCTCAAATCTTTTATATGACTTTTTAAAGTACCTATAAAATTCTATTGATATATCTGTTGTTAAAGTTAGTTCCGCACATTTATCTGATTCGGGTGAAGAAAAATCCCTCAGAAGAAATATGCCTCCTTCTGCCAGTTGTTCTGATATTACTTCTATCGCTTTTTTCCATGCTTTCTTTCCTTCAGACACATAACTATAAATTTCGTGAAGAAGAGAGGATTCAACGAAAACGTCAATGCTATCATTTGGAAAATGTTTTTCTATGGCACTTCCAAGAATAAGACTTGCATTTAAACCTCTTTCTTCTAAGGTAAGTTTTACGTTATTTATGGCCTTTTGGGATAAATCCATGCCATATATGTGTATATCTGTAGATTTATAAAGATTTATAAGAGCGATGAGCTCTGCACCGGAGCCGACGCCGATAGATACAATGTCTCTTGGCTTTTTTATGAATTTTTGCAATTGATTGATCTTTTCTTCTGCTGACATAATTGATTCGGGTGAACCTATGTTTGTTTCTTCGTAACAACCTCTATCTGCTGTCGCATCCAAATATTGTTTAGTGAATCCGGTATCAAATTTTATATTGTTATTTTGTTCTTTCTGCTTATTTTGTTTGGATTTGCTAGGGATAACAACACCTAATTGTAAATGTTTGTGGAATTATTTATAAGTTTCTTAATTCCAAATTTAGCTCTTTGAGGAACTTCTTTAAAAATTGCCCCCTTCTTTTCGACATGTTGATTGCGGTTTTTGTATGCATTCTTTGCTGTACTATTAGTAATCTCGCAAAAAAGTGATCTAGCGCGTATACCTTTTCATCGGGTTTTCTTTTCCTGCAGAAGGTATCCTTTATATTGTAAAAATCTTTTAGATGCATCGAACCTGCAGAACCAAAAGTTCTCATTATTGCAATTGCACCAGTAGCTTCAAGAAGATCTGCATCCTGCAATATTTTAGCTTCTATAGTCTTTGGATTTATGTTCTTGGAGAATGAACAGACAGAGATGGCATATGCAACATCAGGTATCTTTTCCTTTGGGTACTCTTTTATATTCTTTAATATTTTCTCCGCAAAACTTGAGCTTTCTTCGTGCTCGAATTCGTGCCTGCTTGTGCCTTTATATACCTTAACATCATGGAATAATGCCGCAGGAATAAGTATATCTAAATCCGCATTTTCGGCTTTACCTATTTTTTCAACTAGCTGCAACACCCTATATGCATGGCTGAAATTATGTGAAATATCATTCATTATGTTCTCTTTTGCTATTGTTATCAATTTATTTTTTAATGCGTTTTTCATATTTACACACTTTGAATATACCCTAAAAATCTAATCCATTCTTTGCATAACGGAAAAATTGTCGGTGTTATCCCTTGATTCTTGGTAATTTTTTGTTCCTGAGAAATTTTTGTTTTATCAATGCTAAAAAAAGAAAGTGAAATTTATAATTCTACCGGCTAAAAAATCGGCACAAAAACAGATTCTATGTAATTTAATAACCAAGAACTTGAACTATTATCGATCTTTCGCGTGGTCTGTCTAATTCTATCGCAAAAATGCGTTGCCATATGCCAAGGCACATTTTACCATTTATTATAGGTATTGTTTCGCTGCTTCCCATTAACAAGTGCCTGCAGTGCGAATGCCCGTTAAGACTTTCATCCTCTGTCATATTCCCGTCAGGGCTTTGGCTTCTTGCTTCAAGATCATTATGGTTATATGGATATTTTTCTGGCGCAACACTTTCCAAAAAACCTACAAAATCATTCAATAATCTGGGTTCGTTTTCCTGGATTCTGACTGCTGTTGTTGTATGCCTGCTAAAAACAGAAACATGTCCATCTTTTATCTTACTTTTTAAAACAATATTTTTAACATAATCGGTTATATCTATAAAATGCGGTGCCTTTAAAGTCTTTATATCTATCTGAAAAGTTAGCCATTTATTCTTTTTGCCACTTATCTCGGTAACTTTTATGTTTTGCTTCATTTCTAGTTTGGTTTTTTCTAAAGTCTTTCTAACCGCTTTCATGTTTTCATACATATTTGTTTCTTTCATGTAAGTCACAAGCACCTTATTAAACTACAAGATTTATAAATAGGCGAGTCGGGATTAGACGAATGACGAATAAATAACTCTTTTACTTCCAATATTTAAATGCGTAGAACAAGAAAATACTCCCTATAATAACCCCAAACCATAGCGTTGCAATACGTGTCATTATTGTTGCGGCGGCAGCAATAGTGCTTGAAACATTAAATGTCCCGGATATAAAAGTGGTCATTGCTATGTCAGCAGAACCTATCGTTCCTGGGATAAATGATAATATACCTATTAGTATTGAAATTAAATAAACAAACATGCTATTTAGAATATCCGCATTGACATGCAATGCTAAAAGCGAAAAATACAGGGAAAGCGAAGTAAATATTGCTGAAGGTATGGTAAAAAATACCGAAACAATATAAGTCTTGGTATTATTTAGCTTGCTTTGCGAGGCAAAATATTCGTCTCCATAAAGTGTAAAAACATCGGCAAAACGACCTTTCAACAGATTCTTAAGAATTTTAAAAAGCCATGGATTTAGTATAAAAAGGAATGGAAGTAAAAGAAGTATATCTATGCCTATTATCAATGGAAGGTAGTTTATGAAAAAAAATCCTATAATAATACTTATTATTATTAATCCGAGAAAATCAGTAAATATATCCATGCTCACTACTGGCAATATACTTACAAATCTTATTTTTGATACTCTATTCAATGTATACGCAGATGCAACTCTGCCAATTTTTCCTGGAGTAAGGTTCATAGAATAAAGAGAAAGGTAAATTATAAAATTTTTAATTTTAGATATCTTTATTCCTAAAATCCGCAGAAAATATTTCCATTTGAAAAACCTTATAAAAATACTTAAAAATTCAAAAAGGAATGCAAGAGAGTATATATATAAATTTGAATTATAAATATAGTTGATGACTTGTAGTATTCCTCCTTTTGAAAAAAACGAAATTCCGATAAATACAATAAAACTGATTATAAGGATTGTTGCCACGAAAATCATTATGCTTCTCGTGAGTTTTAAGTATTCTTTCTTATTGACTTTTTCTTGATGCATTATTGAATATAAAAATGATTTGTTCTTTTTCATGATACCTGCCGGATAAAACCAAAACATTTATTTTTATTTGTATAATGTTAGTATAATTCAATATTATTATGGATTATTGTTAAAATGCTTTCTATTTATAAAAAGTGTTGTTATGCACTATGATGCTGTTGTGGTTGGGGCAGGGATTTCAGGCAGTATAGTTGCAGAAAGATTGGCTAGTAAAGGTAAAAAAATGCTAATAATAGAAAAGAGGGGCCATATCGCCGGAAATATATACGATAGGTATAATAGCGATGGAATTTTGATACACGAATACGGACCGCATCTTTTCCATACAAATTCGAAGAGAGTTTTTGAGTACCTTTCAAAATTTACTAAATGGAGAAAATATGTACACAAAGTTTTAGCATATGTTGATGGGAAATATGTTCCAATTCCAATAAATAGGACGACCATAAATCTTATTTATGGATTGAATCTCTCCACTGATGAAGAAGCTGCTAGGTATTTAGATAGTGTAAAAGAGACTTATAACAAGATAACTAACGCAAAGGAAGCAGTAGTTTCAAAAGTAGGGTATGATTTGTATAAAAAATTGTTTGAAGGATATACTAAAAAACAATGGGGGGTAGATCCAGAAAAATTAAGTCCTGAGATTACACAAAGAATTCCTGTAAGAATTAATACTGATGACAGATATTTTACTGATATATACCAAATGATGCCTTTGGAAGGGTATACAAAAATGGTTGAAAAAATCCTTTCAAATGATAACATAGAAATAAGACTTAATTCTGATTATAAGGATATTATCAACAAAATTGATTATAATATTCTTGTGTATACTGGGCCGATTGATTATTTTTTTGATTATAAATATGGCAAATTGAGGTATAGGTCATTAAGATTTGAATTTTTAACTTATGAACAGGAGATAATCCAACCTGCTGCAGTTATAAATTATCCTGATAAAAAAATACCTTATACAAGATGTATGGAATTTAAGCATGCGACTGGCCAAAGGTGCAAAAAGACGACGATAGAAAGAGAATACCCTCAATCAGAAGGTGAACCTTATTATCCAATGCTTACCGATCAAGATAAATATTTGTATTTGAAATATGAAAAAGAATCCCAACTTATAAAAAATACTTTTTTTGTTGGAAGACTTGCAGAATTCAAATATTATAATATGGATCAGGCCGCCATGTCGGCATTAAAAATGTCTGATAATATTTTAAAACTTTTAGATAAAGAATAAATCTTACACTGTGGAGTGGTCTAATGCCTGATTTGAAAACATATTTCATAAGTATTATAATACCTGCATACAACGAAGAATTGCATATAGAAAAACTTTTGAAATCAATCAAAAGCCAGGATTTTAACAATTATGAGATAATAGTAGTGGATAATAATTCTTCGGACAATACATCGAAAATCGCAGAAAAATACGCTAAAGTAGTAAAAGAAACAACAAAGGGAGTCAGTATAGCTAGAAATACAGGAGCAAAATCTGCAAAAGGAGATATATTGCTATTCCTTGACGCGGACGGGGAGCTTTGTGAAGGGGTACTAAACAGGGTAAATAACGCTTTTTTGAATAGAGAAGTGGTGGCAGCCACAGGAAAGATAATACCGTTGGAAAAAACAGGCATGTTGATAAAAATGTTTTATAAATTTAATTATGTGCATCTTGTAAAATTCTCTATGCTGATAAAAAAACCCTCTTTTATAGGGGTAAATATTGCAATAAGATCCGATATCTTCAGGGAGATAGGGGGTTTCAATGAGCAATTTAAAAATTATGATGATTGTGATCTTACAATTAGAGCTAGCAGATTTGGAAAGGAGGTATTTGACAAGAAATGGGTAGTGAAGGCAAGCGCCAGGAGAATAACAAGTATGGGTTTTAGAAAGTACTTAAAATTTACCACTTCGAACCTAATTTCGTATTATTTTCTGCATAAACCGAAAGAATACCCGCAGATAAAATTTAATCAATGAACAATGAAATTTTCTTCTTATAAACTTCATATATAAGATTTTCTAAAAATTGTTTTTTTGTATTTATTTCGCCTTCTATTTCATCGATGTTTTTGATTAACATCTTTATTGTCTCTTTTTTCTTTATTTTTGAATCTTCTATGTTTGTTTGCCTTTTCAATTCGTTTTGGAGATCCTTAAATTTAGCATTTATGGTTTTTTTGTTTTCATTTAATATATCAAATTCGTCTATATACTCCTTTAATTTGCCTTGCAGTATCTTGTGTATATTATCTTTTATATTGTCATAATTTTTGATATTCTCTTTATTTTTGTTTATATACTCTTCCATTGAAACAATCTGTTTCAAAAAATCTTCATAAATTTCTGGATTTTTGAGGGTTCCGAACGTATGCATACCCATATAATCTGCAATTTTTATCTTGCTTGTAGAGGTATAATCAAACTTTTTTGCAACCTTTTCTAAATTGCCAAATATAACCGCCATATTCGATTTTAAAACAGACATTTTTGCATCCAGTTCATAGAGTTCGGAGGCGTATTCTTTTATAGATATTTCAATTTTATTTATATTTTGTGGTACTTCATAAGAATTTTGAACAGAGATATTGTCTAATTCCTTTTTCAAAAACCTTTTCTCTTCCAATTTCTCCAAAAATTTTTCATATACTTGAATAATTTTATTGTACTCGTTTAGTTCTTCTGTAAATTTATCGAGTTCGCCCCTTAAGTGTTTTGTTGCGGCTTCATAAGTAGAAAATGTTTTCTTAAAATTTTCCAAATTGCTAGAATATCCATATAATACTTTTCTAAACGTATTATTCACTTTTAATATGTCATTAAGCAATAACTCATTTTCCACAAGGAAATTATCATATTTGTGGTATAATGTTTTGCTTTGGATCGAACTTGTTTTAAGCAATAGCCGCTTGAGTGCTTCGACATAAAGATGCTTGCTAGATTTTATTTCATTTGGTTTAGATGTTCCCAAATCTTCTGTGTCGGGTTCAGCTTCTAGTTTTTCGAAAACATCGCAAGCATTCATAAAATCGTTTCTAGAATCATTTATTCTTTTCATTAATTGCAGGGCTTTATTCTCTAATTTTGCGATTTTTTTATTGAACAGATCATTTATCAATCCCTCAAATTCTTTTATATTTACTTGTTTCTGCGGTTCCTCTTTTCCAAAAAACATAACAACTCCCTAATTTTATATTTGTGCGATGTATACATTTATATTGTTGGCAGACATACTTATTATTATATTTTATTTTGGTTATATTATATGAAAAATATATTGTTATTTATTGGTGATTAATTGAAAAAGCAAGTAATTGGATTATATGGATTGGGAAAAATGGGAGGCAATATAGCGCTCAATATGATAAGGAATGAATACCCTGTCATACTTTACAATAGATCAAAGGATATTTATAAAAATTTTAAGAACAATGCCTATTGCGCAAATTCCATAGAAGATTTTGTCAAAAAACTGAGAGTACAGAATAAGGAAGTTGTAATATGGCTTATGCTGACTTCTGGAGAACCTACAAACAGTGCTATCGACTTACTTTTGAAACTTTTAAGAAAGGGGGACATAGTAATTGACGGGTCAAATTCTATGTATTTAAACTCTGTTGCAAATTCAGAAAAACTTGGCAAAAAAGGAATAATGTATTTGGATGCAGGATGTAGCGGTGGGCCTTCAGGTGCACTTAATGGAATGTCTATAATGGTAGGTGGAAATAAGGATGCATTTAAAAGACTTGAAAACCTATTCAAAGACTTAAGTGTTGAAGGAGGTTATAAATATGTGGGGGAAGCGGGTTCAGGACATTTCGTAAAAATGGTTCACAATGCAATAGAATATGGAATGATGCAATCTATTGGCGAAGGACTTGAGTTACTCTCTGAGGGGCCTTATAAAAATCTTGATTTAGAAGGGATTTGTGATCTTTGGAATCACGGTTCTGTGATACGTGGATACTTAATAGAATTGGCAAAAAGAGCACTAGAGAAAGACGCAAAATTGTCAAAGATCGAACCTTTTGTTGAAGATTCTGGAGAAGGCAGATGGTCAGTTGAAACTGCAGTGAACTATGCAATTCCGTTGCCGGCAATAACGCATTCTTTATATGAAAGATTTAGTTCAAGATCTAAAAATAGATTCAGCAATAAGGTTTTGGCTGCCTTGAGGCATGAATTTGGCGGACATGAAGTAAAGAATATAAAGAAATGAATACCTTTAGATTACATAACAAACAGGTATTTCTTAAGTCTCTGCTATAACAGAAAAAGAGATAAATAAACAATTAGCATAGTATTTTAAATGTAAAATTTGTATCATTTATAAGAAATTTTGAGTGGATTTTTCTGCAGAAACAAATAGATGATTTAATATGGATGAATATTCGGCAAAGGACATAGTCGTACTTTCAGGTACTCAGGGAGTCAGGAAAAGACCCGCGATGTATATAGGCTCTACTGGAAGTTCCGGATTCAACCATCTGCTTTATGAGGTAATAGATAATTCCATAGACGAAGCGGTAGCAGGGTATTGCAACCATGTAACGATTACATTAATGGAAGAAGATGATATGGATATCGCAGAAGTGAGCGATAACGGAAGGGGCATTCCAACAGATATAATACCCAAGGTAAATAAGCCTGCTCTCGAGGTATTGCTGACTTCATTGCATTCGGGGGCAAAATTCGACAATAAGATTTATAAGGTTTCGGGGGGACTTCACGGTGTTGGTTTAACTGTGATAAACTCTCTTTCAGAATATACATTAGTGACAGTAAAGAAAAATGGTAATATTTACAAGCAAAGGTTCAGCAGAGGAATTCCGACATCAACACTGAGCAAAGAAGGTAATACGGAAGAACATGGTACAATTATAAGATTCAAACCTGACAAGGAAATATTCAGTGTCAATAGGTTCGATGGGACGGCGCTGGAAGAAAGACTACGTGATGTCTCATTCCTTATGCCTGGATTAAAGATAGAATTAATTGATAAAAGGTATGAAGAAGAAAAAATAAGGGAATTTGTTTCAGAAAAAGGGATTGAAGATTTTATCGATTATATCAGAGGAACAAAAGCCCCGATTACAAAGCCTATAATTGTGCAAAAGGATGTTGATTCGGTAAAAATAGAATTGGCAATGCAATATGTCGAGGGATATGCAGAAAATGTTATATCATTTGTAAATAGGATAAAGACGAGCGAGGGAGGGGTGCATATTACAGGATTTCATACCGCCTTGACAAGAACTATAACAAATTATATACAAAAAAACTTTAAAAAGGAAAAACAGGTTGCTATTGAAGGTGAGGATACAAGAGAAGGGCTCATAGTGATTATATCATTATTGATGCAGAACCCGGAATTTGAAGGGCAGACAAAAGAAAAACTCGGAAATTCCAACATTAAAAGCGTTGTCGATAGTTTTGTTTACTCTTATCTTTCAACATATTTTGAGGAAAACCCTTCAGAAGCGACAAAGATAATCACGAAGGTGATTGGCGCGGCGGAAGCGAGGGAATCCGCCAGAAGGGCCAAAGAGCTTGCAAGAAAGAAAAGTATGTTCGAAGGACCTTTACTTTCAGGGAAACTCGCAGACTGCACTGAAAGTGATCCAGAAAAAGCAGAGATTTTTATAGTTGAAGGAGATAGTGCCGCAGGGTCTAGCAAGCAGGGAAGGGATAGATTTTATCAGGCGATACTGCCCCTTAGGGGAAAAGTGCTCAATGTGGAAAAAGCGTCTGACGAAAAGATATTTAGCAACAAGGAACTCCATACAATGGTAATAGCATTCGGCACTGGAATAAAAGAAACATTTGATATAAACAAATTGAGATACAAAAAGATAATACTGCTTACAGATGCGGATGTGGATGGAAGCCATATAAGAACTCTGCTGCTAACATTCTTTTATAGATACCTTAAACCGCTGATAGAAAAAGGCAATGTTTACATTGCACAGCCTCCTTTGTATAAAATAACTAAAGGAAGAAGTGTATCATATGCATACACCGAGGCTGAACTTGACGAAAAATTAAAGGAGCTTGAAGGAAATGCATCGATACAAAGATACAAAGGGCTTGGAGAAATGAATCCAGAACAGTTATGGGAAACGACAATGGACCCTAAAAGGAGACTTCTTAAAAAAATAATGATAAAAGATATTGAATTTGCCGAATCTATATTTACCATACTTATGGGATTGAATGTCAGCGAAAGAAGAAGGTTCCTTGAAGAACATTCCAAGGAAGTGAATTTCTTGGATGTGTGAATGATATGGAAGCAAACGAGACGCCTATAGAAAAGGAAATGCAGAACAGCTATATAGACTACGCTATGAGCGTCATTGTCGGAAGAGCACTCCCGGATGCACGTGACGGGTTAAAACCTGTACAGCGAAGAATTTTGTTCGGAATGTATAAGTTAAATAATGTGCACAACCAGCCCACAAAAAAGAGCGCGAGGATTGTTGGAGAGGTGATGGGAAAGTACCATCCGCATGGAGATATGGCGATATATGACGCATTAGTCAGAATGGCACAGCCTTTTACAGTAAACCACACTCTTGTCGAAGGGCAGGGAAATATGGGCTCGATCGATGGGGATCCCCCCGCTGCACAGAGATATACCGAGGTAAGGCTTGCAAAAATAGCAGAGGAGTCTCTTGAAGATATAGAAAAAAATTCTGTGGAGATGATCCCGAATTTTGACAACACCGAAAAGGAGCCGAATGTTCTGCCTTCAAAGATCCCGAATTTACTGCTTAATGGAAGTTCTGGAATAGCAGTAGGTGTCGCAACAAACATACTGCCGCATAATCTGAATGAAATATGTGATGCAATCATTGCTTATATAAAAGACAATAATGTCACTTCCGAAGAACTTTTGAATTATATCAAAGGGCCAGATTTTCCGACAGGTGGGATAGTTTATTATAACAACCAGCTGCATTCATCATATCTGACAGGAAGGGGTTCCGTGACAATAAGATGCAGGTATGAAATGGAAGAAAACAAAAACAAGTATAGTAGTATAGTGATAAAGGAAATACCTTATAATACAAACAAGGCACAGATTGCGGAACATATAGGTGAATTGGTAAAAAATAAGATAATAACAGGAATATCCAACATACGTGATGAAAGCGACAAAGAGGGGATAAGATTTGTTATTGAACTGAAGAAGGATGCAAATCCTGAAAGCATATTAAATACACTATATAAACACACGCATCTCCAGATCACTGTGCCTGTGATGAACATTGCAGTATTGAATAATTCGCTGCTTACCCTTAACCTAAGGAATTTCATAAAGACCTTTGTGGAGCACAGGTTCAAAGTCATAACAAACAGGACAAGATATGACCTGAATGTCGCCATGGAAAGAAAGCATATTGTAGAGGGATTGATAGTGGCGATAAACGATATAGACAATGTAGTAAACCTGATAAAGAAAAGCATCGACTCCAAGAATGCGAGAGCTGCATTGATTGAAAAATATACGATGTCTGAAAAACAGGCAAATGCGATATTGGACATGAAGCTTGGCAGACTCACTGGACTTGAAGCCGAATCCCTTAATACTGAGAATTTAGGTCTTGGAACAAAGATAGGGCAATTGAACGGGATTCTTGCTGACAACAGCAAAGTATACGATATAATAAAGGAAGAAACAAACTATATAAAAGAGCATTATGGAAGGAGCAGGAGAACTGTCATAGAACGCAGCGAGTTGCCGCTGGAGATAAGCAACGAGGAACTTATCGAAGATACTGAAACTACAATAATACTGACAAGAAATAACTATCTAAAAAGATTGTCTTCAAAAAGTTACAAGATCCAAGAAAGGGGTGGAAGAGGCATGCGCACAATAGAGCTTAAGGAAGGGGATATCACAAAACACACACTATCTTGCAAGACCAAGGACACACTGTTTATGATTTCTGATAAGGGAAGGGCATATTGGATAAAGGCTTACAACATACCGGAAGGAGAAAGATACGCAGTTGGGAAAGCGGCGATAAATATTGTAAACCTAAGAGAGGGTGAAAAGATTGAGAAAGTAGTGAACACAAGGGATTTCTCGAATTCTTTCATAGTGTTTATAACAAGAAAAGGAGTGGTAAAAAGAGTCATGGCGGAAAAATTTAAGAAACCGAGATCCACTGGCGTCATCGCTGTTCCACTAAAGGAGAATGATGCCCTTGCGGATGTCTGCATATCCGATGGAAGTTCATACTTGTTCGCAGCCACTAAACTTGGAAAAGCAATAAGATTCCCTGAAATCACAATAAGACCGATGAGCAGGATAGCACACGGAATTAGGGGTATAAGACTTAAAGAAAAGGACGAAGTAGTGAACATACTGCAGGCAAAGGATTCAGACTTGATAATGACGATAACAGAAAAGGGGTTCGGAAAAATTACGCAATTGGAAAAATACAGGCTGCAAAATAGGGGGGGCAAAGGAGTGCTCAACATGAAGATAAATGATAAGACAGGAAATGTGGTCAAATCAATAAAAGTGAACGATTCCGATTCAGTGCTGCTCTTGAATTCTAAGGGAATTTCTATACAGTTCCCGGTATCATCAGTAAGAAAGACGGGAAGGGCAGCGAGTGGAGTGAGGATTATGAGACTGGAGGAAGGAAGCAAAGTGGTAGATGCACAGGTAATGACGGGAGAAGAGGCACAGGAAAATGAAACGAACGAGGCTTCTGTTAATTCGATTGGCGAATAAAAGCCGACTTGAATGTCATTTATAAGTTTACTTTATTATCCTGTTTTCTATATTTTTCCTTAGCTGTTCTTCGATTTCCTTTTTAAGATTCAACAATCCATATACACTACAAATTTTAATTGCATTTTTGTATAATTTGTCAGTAGTTGGATCAAATCTGTATTTTTGTGAGATATCAATTGCATCCATTAGTTTATACACTGCCTTTTTTATTAAATCGTTGTCGTTTCTTTTTAATTTTTCATTGGATTCTAGATATTCATTTGCAACAGAAACATAAACTTTTATTAAATTTTTTGCAATGCTTGTTTCTTTTTCTATATCTTTATTGACACTGTAATAACTCTGCAACACTAAATATTTTTCCAGTGCTTTTTTTAGATAGCCTTCCTTGAAATTTTTGTTTGCCTCTTCTTCTAATTCTTGAAATTTATTCTTCTTAACGGAATTTTTATCGTTTGCCAGTTTTTGTATCATACAATCACAATAATTATTGTATAATTTAAATTTATATAATATTAAGCAAAAATATTATTGTGACAGTTCATAACCCATTCATCGATATCTTCATTCTGTTTTCTTTCCCTCTGACTGCTGAAATTATTGCGGCGATTATTATTATCATCACAGATGCAATTAATGCGGAATCGAGCCCTGAAATAAAAGCGCCTCCGTTTATTGCTGCCGAATTTATTTGCGTACCAAGAAATATCGAAAAGGCGGTCTGCCTTGGTATTGACGAAGAAATGATTGTTAAGGCAATCACAAAACTCATTACCATCCCTATATTGTTCAGCAGCCTATTGACTCCTGCGCCCATTCCGTATTTTCCGCTAGGGGTGTTTGACATTATTGCGCTAATATTTGCAGGCCAGAACAATCCTGAACCAAGTCCTGTCAAAATCGTTATCAATGCGATGTAATAAAGAGGGGAGGTGGGAGTAATAAATATTATATAAAAAATATAACCTATGGCTATCAGAATGAGGCCTATAGTGGCAGGAATTCTTGCGCCTATCTTATCCGACAATCTTCCGCTCATGACTGCCAGAATACCCCCGACAACGTATCCTGGAAGAAGATAAACACTCGAAAGCAGCGGATTCAAACCCCTTACCCCTTGAAGGTATAATATCAATATGAATAATATTGCGAAGGAAGCCATGAACTGCAACGCGCTTGCCAGAACCGAAAATGTGAATATCCTGCTTTTAAATAATGAAAAATCGATAGTGGGAAATTTTGCATTAACCTGAACAAATAGGAATAATCCTATAAATATAATTGATGCGACAAGAAGCAACACAACAGTTGTAGTTATGCCTCCGTACATGGAAAGCACTGCCATTATTGTAAATAATACAAGCGCAACGCCCAATAGCACAGAACCCTTTATATCAAATAGTTCTTTTCTCTTTTCCGCAACATCCTTCAATTTTTTAAATGCAATCGGTAATATAACAATCCCTATAGGGATGTTTATCAGGAATATTAGTCTCCAATCGATTGTTGCAAGAAATCCCCCTAAGAATATCCCTATTATCGCTCCGATATTCCAACCCATGGAAGTAAGACCGAAGGCTTTCCCCCTTTCATGCGGCTTGAAGTGATCTGAAACCACCGCAGAGCTATTTGTGCTGACAAAGGCTCCACCTACCGCTTGGATTATTCTTGAAGCTATAAGCATGATTATATTTAAACTTGCACCACAGAGAGCAGAACCTACGACAAAAATCAAAAGTCCATAATTATATAGTTTAGATCTGCCAAATCTATCCCCTAATTTTCCGGCCTGCGCTGAAAGCACAGTCAACACTAAGATATAAGACATTATTATCCAGATTGAAGTAACCGGGGAGGTCGAGAGATTGCTGTCTATTGTGGGAAGCGCAAGTATTACTATCGTCGAATCTATCGCTGCCATTATCACTCCTACAACCAATACTGAAAGTACCGCATTTCTTTCAACAGCGGCTTCTATGCCTTTATGTTTAGATAAATTGTCCATCATGCCCTGTCATCTAATAGTCAAATAAAAGTTAAATAAAATATAGGGGCTTAGCATTTATAAATATTTGGAGGCGAGTCTGGAACATTCTGTTAGAAAAGATATTTCTGCAGTGTATGCAGTATTATATTTCTTTGATTCGGCTATGTGTTGACTGTTAAGTTCCGACATTTTTATAACGCCAGTAACTATTGCAATCACTGTTTTACTTGAATAACCTTTTTTTATAGATATTTGTTTAATATTTGTTTCTTTATCTTAATTGTGGTAAAATGAAAATAGCGATAATAGGAACAGGAAATGTTGGTAAAAATCTTGGAGAGGCATTTGAAAAAAACAATGAAGTAGTATATGGTTCAAGAGATCCGGAATCAGCAAAAGCAAGACTGAACGGAAAAAACGTTACTACTATTGAAGAGGCGGCAAAATCTGCAGATGTCATAGTGCTGGCGGTTCCATATCGTGCTGTAAAAGAATCAATACACGAAATGAAAAATAACGAAAAGGACAAAATTCTCATCGATGTTTGCAATCCGCTGGATGAAGATTTGAAATGGATAAAAGGATTCCATGAATCTGCTGCGGAGGAAATAGCCAAACACGCTAAAGGCGCAAAGGTGGTAAAGGCATTCAATACTATATTTGCGGAAAATATGAAAACAGGACAACTTGGAAACAGCAAGCTGACCACTTTTATTGCTGGTGACGATGAGGATGCAAAAGGCAAGGTCATAGAATTGGCAAAAGCCATAGGAATGGAGCCGGTAGATGTCGGGGCGCTTGAAAAGGCAAGGTATATAGAACCCACAGGTTTATTACTTATAGAATTGGGTTACGGAAAGAAGCTAGGCACCAATATAGGATTAAATATGGTGAAAGAAAATGCATGAACCAAGGTGCCAAAGCCTTGGAATAAACTCTTTCCGCAATTTCAAAAATAGGTAATAAAATGGAAGAAAATAAAAAAATCTTGGTTCTGCACAACCCGACTAAAGCGGAATTAAAAGAATCTTTTGATGTGGGGTTTATACCCAAAGGCATGAAATTTCTCAGTGTTGAAAATGTAACGGTTATCCTGCGTAGAGAAAGCGAGAATGAACTTGATTCTGCGGAGGCAACAAATAACAGATAGGGGATTTTGTATTTTCATGTATAAATTTTTAGTTGCTGGGCAGTGATGCTTTTTAGATAAAATGATTTTATGGATATTCAGTTTGCAGTTATTATATCTACGATTATAATTACATTGCTTAGTGCGGCTCTTGCGGCGCTTCTTACAGAAACTTACATAAAAAAGAGGGCTGTCAGCCATCTTTTCTGGAGCGCGGGCATGTGGCTCTTCGCTATAAGCGCCTTGCTTGAAGTCGTCTTTGCATTTGGATTGTACTCTCAATTACTGATTAAAACATACTTGCTTATGGTGTCACTTCTTGTGGAATTTTTGGCTATGGGGTCCATAATGCTTGTCAAAAATAGAATTATAAAATATGCTTATAGCGTATTTGCGGCTGCCAGTGCCGTTATAGTGGCGTATTTCCTTATAACAACCAATATCGGAAATATAATCTCCGAATATGTTGTTTATGGCGTGATTCCCCCTATGGTTATTGTTTCATCATCGGTTGCCACATTTCCTGCCGCCATAGTTATAATAGCAGTGGCTGCGCTTTCATACCTAAAAACTAGAAACAAAAAAATGCTCAGCATAATTTTAGGTGTTATAATAGTAAGTATCGCTGGCACGCTTTACATAGTGGAGTTTCCCGCAGCCCTGTATTTTGCGGAATTTATCGGAATTCTGATGTTGTGGATAGGATTTTACGATTCCAAAAAGTAAAATGTTTTTTTCTGGCATTTTAGAATCGGACAAAGGTTATTAAAGTTTATTTTATAATTTATATTGTTTTTATGGTAGACAAAAAACCTGACATTAAAAAAGCGGATGATAATTCAATATTATCAGAAATAAAGTCGTTTATAAGCTTTTTTTACATTAAGGATGTTCCATCTTATGGCAACAACTTTTTCTTTACGATAGGAGTATATCTATTAGAGATATTCGGAATTCTTGCCGTTACCGGAATAATAATGGCGATATTCGGTCCTTACTGGTGGGATTTGACTGCTGTTGGTGCGTTTATCAGAAGCATACATCTATGGGCAGCTGAAGCGTTTGTAACCCTTATATTAATACATTTGTTTGTGCAATTCTCGACATCCGCATTTAAAAACAAAAAACTTGTTTGGATGATCGGGAGCATTTTGCTGCTTCTCGTATTCCTTGAATACGCTTTCGGTCTCGGCTTGCGAGGAGATTTTGTATCCCAATGGAATGATAAAGCGGGCGCGGACTTGTGGGACGGGTTGGGATTGGGTTATTGGGTAAACCCATTGAACAACGGCGCTTTGCTTGGCTGGCATATCGCAATTCTGCCCATATTGCTTTTAGCCATTATGTTTACTCATTACATGCTGGTCAAGAAAAAGGGATTAAATGTGCCTTACAGAAAGGATGTTCCCTACAGCATTGTTTCGGCAGATCACAGAACCATGTACAAACGTATGGTTTACATATTTGCGATAATAATGCTTTTTGCCATTTTCCTGCGTGCGCCGTACGTGCCGCCGCTTACTATACAGAATGTTGCACAGCAAAGCCCCGACATAATGGCAGTAACGCTGTTAAACGAGTTTAATCAAAGCTCTTACACTGCCACTTACTTTGACACGATAGATCCGTACACATTCAACACCTCGTACGTTTATGTTGTTGCTCCTTACACAGAGTACGTAAATTCCAGCTATGGCATGCAAAACCTCCTGGAAAAGTATTATGCAGAAAATTCTTCCGAAAAAAACACGAACCTCGAATACGCTTTTGCCTATTTTGAAAACAACGGATCGGTAAACAATGCGGTTAATTCATCAAACCCGTTAATAAGTTCTACCGCAACGCTTGTAAAGCTTGCGCAGGGAGGAATATACCAGCCGTTGTTGCAGAGTGAGGTCGCAAGCGGATTGAATTATACGTATACAATACGCTTCCTGTCGGATACCAGGGTGCTGCAGAGCACTGCTAAACAGTATGGATTAAGAAGCACGCAGTTGGGAATGATAAAAGCGGGAGGGGTTTGGTGGCAGATAGGCAGCTATTGGGTTTTACCTTATAATTACTTGGAGATAATAACATCGGGTATTTCTTGGTGGGGAGATCTTGAAAATGGGCTTCTTGCCGTATTTGTATTCGGTTTGCTGATATTCCTTCCTTATATCCCCTATTTGCGTGATATACCTGACAAGCTTAAATTATATAAAATATTCTGGAATAAATTTACCATACCAGAACTCAGAAAGAAAAAAGACAAACAATAAATATTATAAGCGACTATTGTCTTAATTATTAATAATGGGCATTTATATGGGATTAAGCAGACAGGTTATTGAATCCCTTCCAAAGATCGAATTGCATAGGCATTTGGACGGAGATATAAAACCGGATCTTATTTTTGAACTTGCAAAAGAGCAAAACATAAAATTACCTGTTGATAATAAAAAAGATCTTAACAGATATTTCTCCAAAAAAAGGGAAGAAGGTTTTAATTCTCTTATAACGGATGGTTTTGGGCTTGTGAATACTGTATTGCAAACCGGTGAAGCTCTTAGAAGGGCAGCATACGAATCTGTAAGAAATATGAAGAATGAAAATATAATTTACGGAGAACTTAGATTTGCGCCTGAGTTACATACGGAAAAAGGCCTTAGCTACAAGCAAGCGATATATGAAGCAAGAATGGGTATGAAAGAGGCTGAAAAAGACTTTGGTATTTCTACAAATCTGATTTCGTGCATCTGCAGAAACTCATCCGCAGAATTAGGGGAACAAATCGCTAAAACCGTCATGGACTCGCAGATGTACACAGTCGCCCTTGACCTTGCGTGCGATGAGGCAAACAATCCGCCTGAAAAACATAAAAAAGCATATGAGCTTACTTTTAACACGGATATAAAGCGCACAGTACATGCGGGGGAGCTTGGGAACAACCAGTATCAGAATATGGTCACTGCAATCAACACTTTGCATGCAGACAGAATAAGCCATGCAATACATATCTCTGAATACAAGGATCTCATCAATATTGTAAGAGAAAAAAATATAGGAATAGAGATGTCGCCGAAATCAAATATTTACTGCAAATTTATAAAATCAACAAAAGATCTCAATATAACAAAACTAATCAAAGAAAATGTACTTGTTAGCATAAACAGCGATGATCCTGCAATGTTCGAGTATACTCTTTGCGACACTCTTTATGAGGTTGCCAATGATTATAATTTAGAAATTGGTTCATTGAAACAATTGCAACTTAATGCCATCCAAATGGCGTTTACTAATAATAAAATAAAGGAAAAACTTAGAAGGATAATAACAGATACGTATAAATGACAATTATTTTTATTTGGACTTATAGTATAAACACTCGACATAAGGTTTCCTTCAATCTTTTTTTCTCTGAATATTTTAGATTCCATGTAATCCTCAATATACTTTAAACCGAAAATATCCAAGCACGTTTATGTGATTATTTTAGAAGGCTGAATTCTGCCCCCACCCAGAAGCA
>JAJZVQ010000037.1 GCA_021845575.1 Microcaldota archaeon
TTGTATATAATATTTCTAAACATTATTGGTGATAAGAATGGAAAAATACATTGCCTGTGATGAAGAAAAAGCAAAACAAGTGAGAGAGATCGTATCCCAGATCGCAAGGGATAATAATAAGGAATACGAAAGAAAAAAAGCGGATGCATTAATCAATAATTTCTGCAATTCGGATATCTGCAAAAATATCAAGGATGTCAATAAAAAAACCGTAAAGGATTTTGCTTACGAGTATTGCAACAAAAAAATGGACGAGATGGAAAAAAGATGGTTCACTTCGTACATAAATGATTATTATCCATTCATAGAAATTTTTGGATTTGATGAAGAATTCAAAAACAAAATGCGCAATTCGATAAATAAATTTTTAGCATCTACTATCAATATCTGAAAATATCTAAAAAAATTATAATCTTTTTGAAAATCCCGTAAATATATTTACGGGGTATTTCGCATTAAATGTGCATTATCAGAAAAGCACGCAATAAAAAGATCAAAGTTTTCCTACTCTACGCTTTTGTGCTCTTTTCAATCTCTTTCTTCTTTTTTTCAGCCATTTCCAGCGCATTCTGCCTTTCTTTTTCCATTTTCTAGGTATGCTTCCCAACTTTACACCTTTAGTCAAAATTAAAAATTGAAGATTTAATATCTTTAATAAAATTGAAGACTTAATATCTTTAATAACAATATTCTAAATAATTAAGTATAAATAGTTATACGTAAAATAATTCTTAGAATGTGTGTATTATGAACAAAAGTATTATCATAATTTTGATAGCAATAATAATTGTAGCGGTATGGGCGGTTTTAACATTAAAGGTATCTCCATCTACGCAAACTTCTATATCAACCACAATTTCAACGACGTCAATACCCCCGTCTTCCATATCCACAACAACAGAAAATACAACCACTACGGTAAAACCTGTTGTTGCAATGCCCTCATGTAACAACGTTTCGCTTTCTACGCAGAGCTTTGACACGGAAATAAATAAGACCTGCAATTGGAAAGGAGGGATTTTGGGCTTGTGGACTGCAAGCGGAAACAGTTATAACGAAACAATAACACTGACTGGTGCGAATGGCGTAACTTACATAGATCAAATATCCAATTACAGCTGCATTACGCTGTCAGGAAGCTACCAAATACCAAATCAAACTTACACTTTGGTATTAAAAACAGGCAATAGACTAATAACCAATAATACAAAATGCAACACATCCTCAGTTGTCTTAAACAGCACAATTAAACCGAAGAATACTACTGTATATACCAAAATATTAAACGGCAATTTCTCAAGCGGAACATATTTTGGATGGAATGTCACGGGAACCGCTTTTGGACAACGGCCCTTGAATATAACAAACGCGAATAATATAGGTTGTTTCCCCGAACAAACTAAATGGAGCGGAAACAGCAATACATATTACGCATCAACTTATTCCTGTTCCTTGAATACGCAATCGCAGGGGAATCTTACCTCCTCTTTATTTGTTGTAAACAAACCTTTTCTGAATTTTCAGATTATTGGGTATTATAATCCCTACACGTATATAGAAATTTTATATAATAACACTCCGTATGTGACAGCATATTATAATACGTATAGAATTGCAAAAGGCGCAAATCAGACTTTTATGTTTAGAAATGCATCGTTGCCATTGACAAGTGTATACGGAAAAGCTGTAAGGATAAGGGTGGTAGTCAAAGAAACGCAAGCTTATAACTATATGCTGATAGGGAATTTCACAATTTCCAAAGCGCCAAACCAGTATCATGGCATTTTAGTCAATCTGTCAATGACACCATAATGGTGTCAAAGGTATCTTTTCTATTCCTGTATCACTTTGTCGATCTGAGGCATTATGATATTATTGTACATCGCAGATAAAACGCAAAAGGATTATAATAAAAGCATATAAAAAAGCATTAAAAATAGTAATAATAGATTATAATAAGTTAATTTATAAAAATTAAGAGTTTATAACTTTATAACATTACCCTGCCAATGGGATATTTTCCAAAATCACGCAATGATATTATGGATAAAAAAGAAGATAATTTGATATTTATACCGTCATCCAAATCCAGCAAAAAGCAAAGCTGGAAAGGGCAATCAGCCATCGATTTCCTCATAACGTATTCATGGGTCATCCTTATTTTGGGGGTCATTGTCGGAATTCTTTTTATTTACGTTTCCATGCCGACCGCAATTGTTCCGGATCAATGCACTTTTGAAAATGGCGCAAATTGTATAGACATACTGCTTACGATAAATTCATCAACAAAAATATCGGAATTTGAGGTGCTAGTAAGCAACACCCAGCAATACCCTGTCCTAAACCCCTCTCTGATTGTTTCGATAAATGGAATTAACGCCAGCGGTTCATGCGACCCTAATTTCTTATTGTCTGGCGGGGAGGCGTTGTGCGTTGTAAATATGCCGATAGAGTTATCTGTCGGAGCATTAGAGTCAGGTAATCTATACTTAGTGCAGAAAGATTGCGCTGCAATCAATACTTTCAATGAATCAGAATGTGGCGCAGTGCCGGCACAAACATTTTTAGGCCATTTCACGGTGCATGCAACGACAGTTTTACCGAATAAACCAGATCTCACAACAGTGCCTTAAACAAGAATTCAAACTTTTGACAAGAATATTTAAAGTATGTTTATGTAAGTAATTATGTAAATGCATAAGTGTTATGCCCGCTCCAGTAACTCAGTGGTAGAGTGCTTGTCTCGTAAACTTCCTGAAAGAGGTTCAAGAAAACAAGAAGCCGAGGGTTCAACTCCCTCCTGGGGCTTACAAGTATTTCTTAACACTATTTAAATCCTACATTTATAAAAAGTACGTTTTGTTCACTCTCACAAAATCTGCCACTTATGACGTCGTGTAGCCAGAACACTTGTTGCTGGCAAACATAAAATTTCTCAAACATTCTGAAATCAGGAACTTTGTTGTTACCGTACAAATCTTAAAATGTTATTTAAGTTTGTATTTCATTATATATATTCCTTAGGTGGCCGATCTTAAGTACAAGTATCATCAAATTGTTTTTCTTTATGTCAATGATTATCCTATAGTCTCCAACCCGTAAACTGAAAAGAGCTATGCCAGTAAGCCTTTTTACATACAGAAAGGGATTTCCTGAGGCCGCAATTTCTTTCAATTTCGTATAAATTCTCTGTGCTGTCCGCCGGTCTAATTTTTTGAAAGATCGTTTCGCATCATTAGATATTTCAATGTCATAAGTCATTGGACCATCATTTTAAACCCATTTCTTTAGCTACCTCTTTCATCTTATATATTCTTCCAGCTTCTATATCTTTTAGGCTCTGTCTAATTCCTCTGATTTCTTCTTTAGAAAGAGGTTCATTATCTATTGCCATATCAGCAAGTCTTTCTATTACCGAATCCATGGACTCCCTAGGGTTTAATTTGAGTTCCTCAATTTTCTTTTTTGTGCTTTTCTTCAATAATATTGTTGTTGTTTCCATAGTAATATATATAAACATATATATATTTATATATCCCTATATGTCCGCATTTATAAAATAAATAGTGGCCGTTTACTACTACCGCAGAACACGGAAGAAAAGCTACTACCACAGAACACAGAAGAAAAGTATATAAATATGGATGACGATATAAGGATACGGAGTCTAAAAAAGCGCATAAGTTCAGGATCTACCCCGGCACCAAACCGGGATAGACTTGCAGCTTACTGTAACTGAGGCAGGCTGGCGCTGCTCTAACACATGGTGATAATGTGGCAAGCATGCAGGATACTAAGGCAAACACGCTCATAGTGGCAAATCCGGGTACTGGCAAGACCACGGCACTTGCCAAAAAGGTCGTGAAGCTTCTCGCTGGCGGTGCGAAGGAATCCGACATATTGTGCATAACCTTTACCAACAAGGCGGCAATGGAAATGCGCAAGCGCATTGACGATGAGATAGCAAAAGAGGGTTTAAAGGCCAAATCGTATCTCATAGACGTGCACACTTTCCACAGCTATGCCTACGACTACCTTGGCGAAACGGGCCTGGGATATGAGCTGGCGAGCAACAACATGCTCAGGTATTCGGTGTTCAGGAGCTTCCGAAATGACAGTGCCTTCAACTATTCATCAGGTTATATGATCAACGACCTGGTGCCCAAAACGGAGAACGCCATAAGGTACCTGAAAAGCTTCGGCATACTGCCAAAGCGCATAAGCATGGGCAAGGCGGAAAGCGAGCTCGAAGCGTCTTACCAAAAACGCCCGCTTTCGAACGTGACGCTTGAAGAGGAGAAGGCTTTTCTCAGATATTTTGTCAACGCCTATGAAAGATACGAGAACGAGAAGGACAAATCCGGCAGTTACATCGATTACAACGACATGCTTATCAAGTTCATAGAGAAGCACGATGCGAGTAAGCGCTACAAGCACGTGCTGGTAGACGAGCTGCAGGATGTCAACGGGCTCGAGGCAAGCATAGCCATGCTTTCGGGTGAGAACCTGTTCCTCGTGGGCGACAGGAAGCAGGCGATATTCGGCTTCCAGGGCGGAAGCCTGGACTCGTTCAGGGAGTTCGAAGCCAGGAAGGATTTCAGGAAGGAAACAAAGGTAATCAATTACAGGAGCCTGCAGCCCATACTGGACTATTCGAAGAAGCATTTCCTGATCCATACCGAGGATAAAAGCTACATGGCCGAGCTCGAAGGCCTGCAATCCGACAGGAAGGAAGGCAAGGCGGAGGTGAGGGTGTTCACTTCGGCAAAGCAGATAAACGCGGCAGTGGCGCTCTACTCGAGCTCCAGGATTTCAAAGGGCGGGAAAACGGCGATAATAACAAGGACCAACGGACAGCTGATGCAGATCTCAAAGCTTCTCGACAAGAAGGGCATAGGTTATAGCACCACGGCGGGTTCGTCGACCAGCGATGACGCAAAGGTGCAGATAATAGCGTATCTCAGGGGCATGCTGTTCGATGACATCGACACTGTCATGAATGCGTTTTTCACGCCGTTCTCGGGCTTGACGCTCAAGGAAGCGTTCGAAGCTTCTGAGCTGTGGGGCAAGGCGAGGAAAGAGAACGGCAAAGCGGTGCCCGAATCCGTGAAGAGGATCGCGAAGCCCTTCCTTGAGAGGAAGAAGGCGCTAACAATCGACAGGGTAAAGGCACTCTTCAGCGAGGTAATACTGCCAATCTCCATGCAGATAGGGAAAGAATATTACATCACTGCGCGGGCGCTCAATGCCGGAGCCACAGAGTTCTTCGATACAGTGGCAAGCAGGGACAGGGAGGCCTTCTTCGACTATCTCTCGATACTGGAAGAGAACTACGAACCCGTAGGGGAGGAAAAGGACCTGCTGCTCACGACTGTGCACAAGGCAAAGGGCAGGGAATTCGACAATGTCATATACGTGCCGGTAACGAGCAGAACGAACGAGAGCTTCATTGACATGGTCGTATATTCAATAATCAAGGCAACCCTGGGATTTGACGTAAGAGAGGAGCTTGCGGAGGAGCAGACGCGGGTGGACTTTGTCGCATTCACCAGGGCGAAGGACAGGCTTTACATAATCGCAAACCCGAGGAACGAGGACTCTTACAAAATAGAGGGTTTTGAATCCGAGCAGCTTGACGCGGAAGACGAGACCGCGCCCGTATCCGCAGGTTACGACGAAGCGTATGCGCTTTTCGTGAACGGCAGGTACGAAGACGCAAAGGGCATGATAAACGCAAGAGACAGCTGGCTGCTTCCGCTCATAAGCGGGTATTTTTCCAGCGGCAGGGACCTCTCCTACACCGCAATAGAGCAGGCAGGCGATCCCTATCAATTCTTAAAGAGCAGGATACTTGGAATATCTGAACCATATGGCGAGGCGCTCAGCATCGGCTCCAAGGTTCATGAGATAGCCGAGAGGCTTTACAAGGGCACGCTCGAAGAAGGC
>JAJZVQ010000038.1:0-1682 GCA_021845575.1 Microcaldota archaeon
AATTCGCATACCACTGGCATTTGGACAAAGGCGGCGAAGAAAAGGTAAAAATGTCAAACATGGTAAAAATGTCAAAATGGATCATGGAGAACAGGCATTATTTCGCATCCTGCAGCTAAAATATCCTGCTTTCCGCAATCCTTTTTATAACAGAATCCCTCACATAGGAAAAATCCTCGAGCCTGTGCTGCACCATCGGCTCCAGGCTCTTCCATTTCTTCGCCACGCCATCAATCGCTTTCATAAACTCTTCCGTGCTGGGCTCTATCCCGACTTCAGAGAGCTTTTCATGCACCAAATCCCTATCAATGCCTGTGCCTTTTCCCATGAAGAAATAAAGGTCATATAAGTCTCGTTCCCTGTGCTTGCGCTTTTTCGACATTAATGCGCGTATCTTCTCAGCAAGTATCTCCTCGCGCTTCATGACAAGCGCAACATACGGCCTCGCATCCGCATAAATAGGATTCCTCGGCAATGCTGCCCCGCCCAGATAGAGCTTCCCCTTAGTCGAGATCTCGAAGCGTATCTGCTGCACCGTGCTTGACCTTCTATTGAACCTTGGCCCTTCTACCAGTATCGTTGCAACAACAGTGCCAAACTCGTTCGAATGCGGCTCCTCTGCGTAGCTGTGCCTGTATTCAAGCCTTTCTACTGCGGTCTTTATTATGGACTTTGAAAATTCTTCGGGCCTTTCAGTGCCCTTGGAAGCGACAAAATCGAGGTCTTCAGAGAACCTATCCGAGCTGTAGAACTTGGCAAAGGCCGTCCCTCCCTTAAGCACCAGCTCATTCGAGGAACTTGCATATATGTAGTAGAGGAGCAGATCTTGAAGGTAGTCTTTTTCTACCTGGTAGGGATCGTTGTAGGTCTTGTAATCTGACAAAGCGTCCTTTGTGATCATCGAATTCACTTAATGATTTTATTGGCTAGCTTGCCAACGCGCTTTGCAAGGCTTTTATCTCCTGCAAGCTCTGCAAATCTTAACAGCTTCTCCCTGCTTATTTTGGCACCATCGATTGCCTCTTCGGCATATTCTTCGAATCTTCCAAGATAAAGCATGTCTATGATTGCCTTCTCCGGCTCCGCCATCATTGCGCCGTCAACCTTTTTATATCCGTACATCAGCGATTGCTTTACTTTTACGAATTCGACTCTTACTCCGCCTATGTTTATGCTTCCATGGCGCTTGGACGAAAGCACATATATCGTATTTGGTATCTGCTCGGTAATGTTGTAGAATCTTAAAGCCGATATTAGGCTGACGTAGGAAGGCTCAACTATGCTTGAAGCTATCTCGTAATTGTTTGCTTCGGGAGTGTAATAAACCCCATTCGCAGCCCTTTTGATTATCCTGTCCCTCCTGAGGAATACTGTGGCATAGTGCTTTGGCTTGCCTATTAGCCTTGAAGCATCCTCCAGCGTGAAAACGCCTATGCCGTTGCTTTGCAGCATTCTGTTGAATTCTTCAGTCTTCATATACAATGCACCTTAACGCACATACATCAGGCATGTGCCTGGTAAGCACGTTGTCAAAGCATAATGCCAAAATTATTTAATTATTTATTTAATTATTTAATAAATAACAGGCCAATAAGTATTTATACTTATTGCTTAAATATAATCAATTTTGATTACTTTCATGCATAATAAAGATACAGGTGCCTAATAATGCATGCGAATTT
>JAJZVQ010000038.1:1782-5854 GCA_021845575.1 Microcaldota archaeon
GTAAAGTATGATATTTATATAGTGTATTATACAAAAATACGATATTTATATAATGTATTATACATAAACACATATATTTATATAATTAACTGTATAAACATTAATTATGGTATCTCTTGAAAAGCTTACGATAATGAATCCGTGGTGGTCGAAGGGCGGAGATTTCAAGTACTACGACATAGATCTTTTAAGTTTTAATAACAAAACAGAGGTAAAATTTGAAAGGCTGGAACGCCTTTACCGCAGGCTTGCCCCTGGAAAGGTGTTTATAATAAAGGGACCTAGACGCATAGGCAAGACTTTGATGCTCAAGCTATTGATCGTGAAGCTGTTGGATAGCGGGCTTGGCGGCAGCAACATATTCTATTTCTCGTTCGATAAAATTGTTACAAAGAAGGAGCTTGACAACATGCTCAGGGCTTTCCTTCTTAATACGGTACAAGGCCAAAGGTATATACTGCTCGACGAGGTGCAAAACGTCGGCGGATGGGAGGATGTCATAAAGGCGCTCTACGACGCAGGCATGCTGAGCTCTTCCACAATCGTTGCAACGGGCTCGATAGCGCACATGCTGAAGGGCGAAATGCTGCCGGGGCGTGGCGTGGAGGGCAACACCATGCTTTTAAGGCATCTTACATTTAGGGATTTGGTGCTCGGATTGCTAAGAGACATAGAATCAGATTATGGTACAGCAAGGGTAAACAGGATTTTGGATTATGCATTTACTAAAGATGAAATGGAAAAGTTATACGGCTACGTGAAGGATAATGCCGTTAGCATCGACGACGGCATTGGCAAGTTATATGAGAGCGCACTGGGGCTTGTGCCTTATTCTATACCCATATTCAAGTTGTTTGAGGTTTATCTTAACACAGGCGGGTATCCTATCAGCATAAACAATTACATATACAATTTTTTCTCTGCCCCTAAGGATTTGGGGATTGCAAATCGGATATATGAAGAGATATACAATTATGCAAAGCAGGACGCCACAATAATTGGAGGAGAATCTGCGGGAGATCCGGCGAAGGCATCAAGGATAATAGAAAGCGTGGTAGGCAGTGTCGGGACCTCTGTTTCGTATTCGGCCCTCGCACGAAAAATAAGCATGAATACTGCCACTGTAATAAGTTATTTCCGAAGGCTTGAGAATTCATTCGTATTCTGTCCTATATACGGACTTAACCGCAATTTAACCGAGATGAAAAAAAGCAAGATTTATTTTTCTGATATTTTCCTGCATTATGCGTGCGGCGCAGAGGATAAAGGCATGCAAGGTATTAGTTATACAAAAGAATTGCTTAACTCTTCGATATTAGGCACGGCGGTAGAAGAGGCAGTGTTGAATCACTTAATTAAAACAAAGGAGCAGGATCCTATGAAGCACTATAAGACCTTTGTCAGGTTTTACAATGACAATGGCGAGCTTGATTTTCTCTACAGATTGGAAAATGGAAAATATATCGCGATAGAAGTCAAATACCAAAATTCGGTGCAGGCAAGCAGGATTAAAAGAATCGATAGCATTGCCGATTACCTGATCTTAAGCAAGGACAGTATGGAGGTAACAGAACACGGAACTATAATACCTACGGCGTTCCTGCTTTTGCTCATGCAAAAATCCGAGTCAAACCTCTGACATCCTTCCGCAAATGAGTAGGTTCCTCACGGTTTCGAGGTTCGTTTCGACCATTGGCATCATTACACCTTAACGCTGTTGGCATACGTAAAAGGAATAGCGGACAAAGCGATACGAAAAAAAAGAAATAGATTTGAAAAAAGAAGAAATGGATTTGAAAAATTATACAAATCCGGTTAACGAAAATAAAGAACGAAATATTTATTTTTCATCCCATAACTTGAGGTTAAGGGCTTTCTGCTATGAACTTCTGTAATAAAAGGAAAATAAATAAAAGATAATTGCTAGAAATATACAAGTGCATACCGATGAATATAGACTATAACATTTTGATGGTTATAAGCGGAATACTTTGGTCAATCACATACGTACTTGTGATATTCAAGGGTTTCAAGGACAAGACCTTTGCAATGCCTATGATTGCGGTATGCCTCAACATCAGCTGGGAGTTTATATTTACTTTCATTTACATATCACCAGCACCGCAGATTTATGTAAACATTGTATGGCTGTTGCTTGATGTGCTTATATTTTGGCAGTTTGTAAGGTTTGGCAGGAAGGAGTATAAGCTCTCCGCATGGCAATTCTATTCGTTGTTTCTTCCTACGCTAATTATATCATTTTTAGGCTTGCTCGTCGTATCTTACACGTTTGGCAGCTATACATCGGAACTTATTGGCGCGTACACCTCATTTGGCATAAATTTGATTATGAGCTACTTGTTCATTGACATGTTTTTCAGCAGGAAAAGCATGAGAGGGCAGTCTGTATATATCGCAGTTTTTAAAATGTTCGGAACGGGGATTGCAAGCATTGCGTTCTACCTGTACCAACCCATAATCTACAACTTTTTGCTGCAGTTTTTATTCATTGGGATTTTCATCCTTGACCTTATTTATACCTTATTGGTGCTACTACTATCAAAGTCAAAAATACACTTTGATTTATAATCTGGGAGATGTGATTTCTTGTATAAAAAAAATGGAAAAGGCAGAATGGTAGTGATAACAGGACCTATGTTTTCCGGAAAGACTTCAAGACTTTTGGAGTTTATAGAAAGGGAAGCCATTGCTGGAAAGAATGTTATTCTGTTTAAACCTGAAATAGATAAAAGGTATTCCAAAAATTATGTGGTGACACATAAAGGATACAAAGTCAAAGCGGTAATCTCTCCGATAGATTTTAAAGCAGGCGATTTTATCGCAAAAAAGAGCAGGGAAGCGGATGTTGTAGGCATTGACGAAGTCCAATTCTGGGATGAAAACATCCATTTTCCTGAATTCCTTGATACTCTTGCCGATTCGGGAAAAATTGTCTATGCATCCACGCTCAATAGGGATCACCGAGGAGAAGCCTTTAAAAACTCAAAATCCCTGCTCGGGATTGCGGACAAGGTATACACTCTTGCTGCGGTATGCACCAAGTGCGGCGGCGAGGCGACATTTACGCAAAGGATTGCGGACAATAAGCCGGTATTTGGAGACACAATCCTAATAGGCGGGAAAAACCTTTATGAACCGCGCTGCAGGGAGTGTTTTGTCAAGAAGAGGGATTAGATCTTCCGCGTGTAGCAGTTTCAAAAGACAAAATAATCCCTATATATATGTCAAAAATACCCAATAAACAAAAATATTTATCAGTGTTAATGGTGCGCCTATTTTTAAAAAGTCGAAGAACCTGAATTTTTCTTTATACTTTTTTTCTACGTTATGCGCGATTATAAGATTGCTGGCTGCACCCAATAGCGTGAAATTCCCGGCTATCGTGCTTCCTACCGCCAATGCAAGCAATCCAACCGTGTTTACTTTTGCAGAAATAAGCATTGGAAGGTACAGTATCACAAAAGGTACATTTGACAGGAACTGGCTTGCGATAACTCCCGCAGAGAGAATGACAGGTATCGAAGTTATTGAAGAACTGAATTTTGTTATGGCTAATTCGAATATCCCGGTATACCAGACGCTTTGCAGTGAACTATCCCTCCCTTGCGGAAGAGGCTTCTGCCGCTTCCGTTTGTTTGGGACTTCTCGCTTCAACGGAAATGCTTGCTTTCACATGCGGAATACTTTTTATGTAATTCAGCATGTTACTTGTAGAGGCATTGTCCTCTGCGAGCGTCTCCCCTATGTTCCATAGGGAAAGCCCTTCTTTCATTATCTTGTTCGCGGCACTCACATCCCTGTCTGATATGTATCCACAAGAAGGGCATGTAAATACCCTGTCAGACAAGTCAAGATGCATCGACATACCGCAATTCACACATACGCCAGTGGTTTTTATAAATCTGCCTACTTCTAAAGGAGTGCACACCTTTTTTTTCAAGGTGTTGCGGAATCCTCCAATAGCCGTTTGGTAAATTCTTCTTCCATAAAATTTAGACCAACCGCGTATGTTGTCATTCTGGTAAGCGATATACTGATAGTTATCGGCGAT
>JAJZVQ010000039.1 GCA_021845575.1 Microcaldota archaeon
AATGCTTGCTTTCACATGCGGAATACTTTTTATGTAATTCAGCATGTTACTTGTAGAGGTATTGTCCTCTGCGAGCGTCTCCCCTATGTTCCATAGGGAAAGCCCTTCTTTCATTATCTTGTTCGCGTCAAATTTTATTTCGAATACTCTTGCGTCTTGATTTTCCCTTCTCTTTCTTGTTTCTTTCCCGCTTTCGCGTATCCTATTGTTCTTCTCTACATCAACCATACCATTTACCCTGATTTTCAACATATCTTTTTAACACATCAAGCGTTAGCTGCACTGTTGTTGCAAGGAAATACGATGGAGACCAAATTACGCCTTTCCATAGTTGTTTTTTACATTTGGGAAATTTTCTCTGTATCTCTCGGGAAGATATTGTTTTCAACGCATTTATATACTTAGGCATATCAAGTGTCGGCTTTGATTTGAATATCATATGAAAATGATCTTTGTCGCACTCCAAATCAATTATTTCTACATCGAACGATTCACTTCTCTTTTTTGCAATTTGTTTGAGCAAATCTATTATTTTTTCGATTGTGAATACTTTCTGTATTTTACTACCTGTATGAAGTTGTACCGCAACGCATATACTGACTGTGCGCCCTTATCTAAGGTATAACTCATAATATCATAATACTATATTGTTTATACAACTATAAATATGTAACTATAAATAACTTTCTTTCACTTTCATCTCCTTCCTCACAGGAGGGGACTTCCCGCTATGTAGAGTTAAAAATTTAAAGCTTTGCTGATTTAGTTTCACCTTTATTTTGTATATATTGTCTATATGTATTTTATACTTTAAGATTGTTATAATTTAAGATTGTCAAAGTTTAAGGCAGAAAATATTTTCATTTCAGAAAAAATTGCATCAAGATTTTATTAGGGATATAATGGATGATATCACAATAAGGATTGCAGGGGCTAACGGAGACGGAATAGAGTCGGCAGCGAGAATTCTGGCAAAAGCCATAGGAAAAAACGGTTTTCACGTTTTCGGATTCAGAAGCTACCAATCGATAATAAGGGGCGGGAGCGTATGGTTCCAGGTAAGAGCCAGCAATAAAAAGCTTTATTCGATAGGGAATAGGATTGATATTCTTGTTTCCATAGACATTGACGGGATAAGGAATAATACCGAAATGCTTGATGAAAACAGTGTTGTCATATACGACAGCAAGCTTGGAAATTTAGACAAGATGCTGAATGAACTTACAAAAGGAAAAAGGCTAAAGAGTTTTGGTATTCCGATACTCGACAATGCGATAAAGGTTGGCGGAAGCATATACAGGAATACATACATCATCGGGTTGATCGGGAAAATAATGGGCTTAAGCCCGGACTCAATTCATTCTACAATAAAGGAGGTATTCGCAAAAAAACCAGATGTTATACCAAATAACATCAATGCGGCAGATGCAGGATACACAGCCGAATCCGATCTGAGATTTAAGATTGAGGTGAATGAAAGAAAAGGCGACAAATACCTCCTCACAGGAAATGATGCCATAGCGATAGGGGCAGCGGCGGCAGGGTGCAAATTTTATGCGGCGTATCCTATGACCCCGGCAAGCACTATATTGGAATGGTTTGCGGCGCACGAGAACCATGGAGTGATGTACAAGCAGCCAGAAGACGAGATAACTGCAATAAACATGACGATAGGCGCAGCAAGCGCAGGCGTCAGAGCCATGTGCGGGACTAGCGGCGGCGGGTTTTCCCTCATGGTGGAAGCTTTGGGTTTGGCCGGAATGCTAGAGGTCCCAATCGTTATTATCGAGTCCCAAAGAGGAGGGCCAAGCACCGGATTGCCTACAAAGACCGAACAGGGGGATCTTTTATTTGTGACACACGCGTCTCAGGGCGACTTTCCGAGAGTGGTTATCGCTCCTAGAAATATTGAAGAATGCTTTTATGAAATGTCAAATGCGTTTAATATAGCTGAAAGATACCAGTGTCCCGTAATTGTTTTGATAGATATGTTCCTTTCAGAGCACATAGAAACCATAAATGTTGACCCGTCGTCGATAAAGATTGACAGGGGATTGCTGGTAGATAAGCCAAAAAATGATTTTAAGAGGTATGAAATAACCGAGAGCGGGATCTCTCCAAGGTCCATCCCGGGAACCAAAGGGCTTGCATTTGTCGCACCGAGCGATGAACACGATGAATATGGAAATTTGGCAAGCGACGTTGCTGCGGGTACGCCCGAAGGAATAGAGATTAGGAAAAGAATGCATGCAAAGAGAATGAGAAAACTTGACACAATGCTAAAGGATGGAGCAATTAAGATGCCATTGGTAATCAACGAGAATGCGGACATATTCATGGTTACTTTTGGTTCTGCGACGAATAGCTGCATAGAAGCAGTGGAGATACTGAAAGGAAAGGGCATCAGTGCAGGAGTCATATCATTTTCTTATATGTTTCCGATGCACACCGAAAAAGTAAAAAGTCTTCTTAGCGGAAAGAGATTAGTGGATGTCGAATGCAATTATTCGGCACAACTTTCAAAATTAATTAAGATGTATGCGGGAATAGAAATAAAGGATGCCATACTGAAATATGACGGAGAGCAGATAACAAGCAGGGAGATCTCGGAGAATATGTATAAAATAATCAATCAAAAATAATAGTGAGGAAATGTTTGCAATTCAGGATTATAGGTCTGGAATAAAGCCGGTATTTTGTCCGGGGTGCGGCGATTACGGAGTTTTATCTGCGATAACAAAGGCGTTTGCGGACCTTCAGCTTGATCCTGACAATACAGTAGTTGTTTCGGGGATTGGCTGCAGTTCAAGCATGCCGCACGATTTTAAGTGTTACGGAATACACGGAATACACGGAAGAGCCCTCCCAATAGCCGAGGGGGTAAAGCTCGCAAATTCCGAATTAAATGTGGTGGTCGTCGGGGGTGATGGAGATGGTTATGGTATAGGATTGCAGCATTTAATCCATGCCGCTAGGAGGAACATTAACATAACATATATAATAATGGACAATGAAATTTATGGATTGACGACAGGGCAGGCATCGCCGACAAGTTCATTCGGCCAAAAGACAAAATCAACTCCTTTCGGAGTAATCGAAAAGCCGATCAACCCAATGTCCCTGCTCATAGCATCCGGTGCTTCCTATGTCGCGAGGGGTTTTTCAGGAGAACCAATGCATCTTGCCGAACTTATAAAAAATGGCATAAAGCACAAGGGGTTTTCGGTCATAGACGTCGAAAGCCCATGCGTGTCTTTCAACAAACTGAATACATTCGAATGGGCGAGGAGAGTCGTATACAAAATCGAGGGCCATGATCCAAAAGATCTAAGCAAGGCGATGGAGAAGGCATTCGAATTCGAGCTTAATCCGGCCAAGCTGTCCATAGGACTGTTGTATGAATCGGATAGAAAAACATATGAAGAATTAGAAGTCGAACTGAAAGGGAATAAGGTGTTGGCAAAGCAGGATATGCTAGGAGCTGACGATATACTCTCATTTCTAGACGAATACAACGTATGAAACTGCAAGGAATTATAAGATAGAAATATATATTTTATATTTGATATACAGGTATAAAAAAAACTTAATTGTTGATATCAAAGTGTTTTTATGGAAATAATCGGTAAAATTGTCATTCCCGGGGAGAGATTGTCCACAGAAGAAGAATTTGCAACCTCGGATAATACATTTATAGAAGAAGGAAGCATATATTCATCGTCTACAGGAAAGGTAGACGTCAAAGGCGGGAAAATAAGCGTAATAAGCCCTAAAGGGGCAAGACCATTCAAAAAGGGAATGCTGGTTTTGGGTAAAATAACGGACGATTTAAGAAGCGTATTATTTGTAAAAATTGAAAATCAGGATAAGGACAACATTTCTTACAAGGCGTTAAAGAACGGCAAAATAATAAACAAGCACAGCATGGAAACCGACAAACCTTTTGAAATAGGGGACATAATACTTGCTAGGATAATCGATGAAGACAAAAACATTTACGAATTGAATACATACGAGCCAGAATGCGGCGTCGTATACTCAAAATGCCATACCTGCAATATCCCTTTGTCGCACGACAAGGATTATAATGTCTTATATTGCGATATTTGCCATGCAAGGAAGCATAAAAAAATAAGCACGTTGTACAACGACATGAAGGCAATCGAAGAAAAACTTCTGAATGACAAACCAGAAGAACACGAGAGGCACCGCAGATTCAATAGGGCAGAAGAAGGACATGGCAGGCAAGGAAGATACGACAGACACGACAGTGGAAGGCAGTATCACAGAAATACAAGATACAGGGATTAGCAATAACATTTAATAATAGAGGATTATAACAATAATGGTAGATTATATGAAAGCATCCTTGATAAAAAACGAGAATAATGAGCTTATACTGGAATTCGACAGCAAGGATCTGACAATTCCTGAGCTTATAGCAGGAAGACTGATAAACAATGAAAATGTAAAATTTGCCAGTGCGGTGTTGGAACATCCGGATGTTGAGAAATCAAGGCTGGTACTAAAGACCGAAAAGAAAAAAGCCATTGATGTTTTAGGAAAATCTTTGGCGGAATTAGAAGAGGATCTTTCCGATTTGAAAGCCCAATTATCAAAAAAGTAGATTGATTGAAGAAGGGAATAAGGATAATATCTTTTGCTTCAGGTCCGATCGGCGGCAAAAAGGCGCTGATTGTAGGGGTCATCTCAAGAGAAAATACTATAGAGGGTATTTTGTCGGGAAGTGTGGAAACAGATGGGTTTGATTCAGCAAAAAAAATCATATCCTTAATCAAAAAATCGAGGTTCAGAGAACAGATAAAAATAGTGGCTCTCAACGGAATTGCGATTGCGGGGCTGAATGTGGTAGACGTTTATAAAATAAAGAAGGACCTGAAAATAGGATTCATCATCCTGACAAGAAAAAAACCGCGCAGCACTTTGCTTATAGAAGCATTGGGCAGGTCTCTAGGAAAAAATATAAATAAGAAAATTGATATTGTAAACCTTGTCAGTAAAGAAAAAATCCATTCTATATCAGGTTTGTTCCTGCAGAGCAATATAGAGATAGACAGAACAATGGCAGATTACGCATTTGAAGGATTGAGAATATCGCATCTTATTGCAAGGGGTGTATACACAGGGGAATCAAAAGGAAGATTATGAATCAATTTCAAAATGTTTGTTTCTTTATTTTATGGAAAAGCTGATTTGTAGGAAGTTCCAAAACAAAGGGTTGCGAAGAAACCATTTCCGCAAGAGGAGCAGTTCATGTAAAATTAAGGGATTGCAAACCAGTTAACAGATTAGCAACCACGCTTACGTTGTCAGATCCGTAGTTTGCGACATAAGCGAGCGTGCCGGATGGATTGAAGGCTATGCCAATCGGTCCATTTTCCGCTATCGTGTTTATCACAGAATCAGTCGACACATCAACCACGCTTACGGTGTTAGATCTGTAGTTTGTGACATAAGCAAGAGTCCCTGCCGGATTGAAGGCCACACCTTCCGGACCCTTGCCCACCGCAATCGTATTTGTTACTAAACTATTCTTTACATTGATAACGCTTACGGTATTCGATCCGTAGTCTGTGACATAAGCAAGAGTCCCTGCCGGATTGAAGGCTATACCCATTGGTTCATTGCCAACTGTAATTGTACTTACAACCAAATTAGTCGTTGCATTGATCACGCTTACGGTATTCGATCCGTAGTTTGTTACGTATACAAGCTTATCGTTTGGAGTGATTGCAACCCCGGTCGGCCATATGCCAACAGCAA
>JAJZVQ010000040.1 GCA_021845575.1 Microcaldota archaeon
GCCCTAAATATATCCTTTTTCATTTCTGTAACGTCGCCGCTTTCCGACAATAAATAAAGTATGGTCCGCACTGCTTCGGCATCCATATGGAGTTCTGCAGAAATCTCATCCACTGACATACTCTTTTTCTCTATCAGCCTTAAGATATTCTGTGAGTTGTTGGTGACAAAGCTCTTTATAGCGACATAATATTTTTTGTTGAATGCTCTTGTTCCAACAACAAGGCCGTGTCTTATGCTTTCCTCCAGCTGTGCAGATGCTGCTTCCGCATCCGCCGCGTTCGCCAAGACCAAATATCCATCAACTTCAAGCAAATCAGCGTATTTATTTTTTTCTCTGAGCTTTATCTCCCATCCCTTTTCCTTAGCTTCGTCGTTTACCTTTTCGTTTTTCTCTTTAATCGCTTCGTCTATATTCTCATTTCTCTTGCCGAATAAATATTTATCGTAGACATCTTTCGATATTCCGTATTTGTAATCATTTTCGCCTTCTTTCTTATAAATACTGACAGCCTTTTTTCTAATCAATCCTTGCAGTATATTCAACTCATTTCCATTCATAATAGTTTTTACATACTCCTTGGTTCTGTTATTGTACCTTATAGTATCAAGTTTTTTCAGGACTTTGAGTTCATCAGTTTCAAGGTTTTTTTCCGTGTATTTCTTCTCATTTTTAACCTCTTTTTTGATTTCTCCATTCTCATTGGCGCCCAATATCTTCAAGACGACATCACTTTTTTTTGCAAACAGAAAGTATTTGTCCGAGTACTTGAAAAAATCGACCTCCTCTCCATCTTTTATGCCTAAAGTAGATACTACTTCATAAGGGATATTCACGATGAATTTGTTATTTCTTTTGTATACTTTGATATAAACACCATCTTTTTATTTGTTGATTTCTAATTTATATTATGGAAAATGAAAATATAAAAGAGTTTTCAATATATACAAAAAAAGCCTTGGGTGTGAAGGAGTCGTACGCAGTAATAAGGAATACTGTTTCTTTAGGGATTGATGAAAAAGAAATAATAGAAAATGCCTCTTCCGCAATTTTTTTCAAGATGCTGCGCAGCCATAAAAACAAAAGGATACTCATAGTCTGCGGCAATGGCGGAAAAGGGAGCATAGGATTCGGGTTGGCAAGGCGGTTAATCAATTACTCTGAGGTAAAAGTGGCTTTAATTGGCGGATACGAAAGTTTAAAGCCTATAAATAAACTTAATTATGAACTATTTTCAAAGATTTCGAAAGTTGAGATAGTGGACTTTGGCTCTTTGAACAAGCTGAAAAACATGATAAAAAATAGTGATGTTATAGTAGATGCAATAATGGGCATAGGGATGAAGGGCAGAATAATGGGATTGGATTATAATGTAATAAAAATGCTGAACGAGTCAAAAAAACACATAGTGTCAATAGACTTGCCGACAGGAGTAGACGCCGATACTGGCACATTTAATAGGACATACATAAAAGCGGATGAGGTATTTACGCTGTACAAAATGAAAAAAGGGATACTAAAAAATAAGCTGATTAGAGGTACTGTGGTTGTTGACAGCGGAATACCATTTATCGCCGAATTGCTTACGGGACCTGGCGATGTATTCCTTACCACAGAAAAAAAGGATATCTTTTCCAATAAATTCAGCAGCGGGAGCCTGCTTGTCATAGGCGGAAGCGAAAGATACCAAGGTGCACCGAAGTTATCTTCGTTTTCTGCAAAAACGAGCCTTGCCGCCTTGAGAACAGGGGCAGGTTATGTTACCGCGCTCGTTCCTAAAAAGATAGAAGAATTTGCCAGAAAAAATTCGGATGGAATAATAATAAACGCATTCAACAACAATAAAAAAGAGTTTCTGGATATGGTAAAAAAGATAAGGCACAGAGTGTTAGTTATAGGCCCAGGAATGGAAAACGCAGAGGGAGTAGGAGTGGCCGAACTGCTAAAATATGAATCTAAAGCAGGCAATACGGTCATTATAGATGGAGGTGCTCTGAAGCATCTCGGAAGGTATAAAAATATGCTGAATAAAAATATGGTAATAACACCTCATGAAGGCGAATTCAGAGAGTTTTCAGGAATCGATATAGCAAAAAAAACATTTCATGAGAGGATTAAAATTGCAATAAATTTAGCAAAAAGTTATAATTGTGTGGTTGTCCTAAAAGGGCATATAACCATAATAACGAATGGAGATCTGCTGAAGATAAATAAAGCAAGAACTCCGGCGTTGGCGACAATGGGTACCGGTGACGTTCTTTCAGGGATTATCGGTGCATACTGCGCAATGCATAAAGATCCCTTCGAATGCTCTACAGCGGGTGTTTACATTCATTCCAACATAGGCGATAAACTATATGAAACAAAAGGGAATCATATAATTGCACAGGATATCATCGATATGATTCCGGAATTCTTGAAAGATTTTGACGTAATCGGGTGAAAATATGGATTTTTATGAAAGTGTAATAAATGATATAAAAGCGATGGTAATAAATTCTATCGAAAAGAACGGATTTCCGAAAATCGATGTCACAAACGAATTCAGCGACGAAAAATTATTCGGTGATATTTCCTGTTCTGTTGCTTTTAAAATCGCAAAGCTTGCAAAGAAAAATCCCCAGCAAATAGCAGAAATAATATCAAAAATGGAAAAACCGGATTATATAGAGGCAATAAAGGCAGAGGGAGGTTTTGTAAATTTTTATTTCGATAAAAACATATTTTCTAAAAGAGTGTTGGATCAGGCAATCAACAAAAAACCAAATCCAAACAAGGAAGGCGAAAAAGTAATCATAGAATATCCTAGCGTGAATCCGAACAAACCATGGCATTTGGGCCATCTGAGAAATGCGCTTATCGGCGAAACAATATCCAACGTGTACGATGCGTGCGGTTACCTTGTCGAACGCGAAAATTATATAGACGATATGGGACTTCAAATAGTTGAGACTTTATGGGGGTACCTGAATATAAATAACACGCCTTCAAAAAAATACGATCACTGGCTGGGTGAACTCTATGTCGAAGTAAACAAACTTTTGCAGGAGAAAAAAGATGAAATAAATAAGGAATTATCTTCATTGAATGTCGCTTTAGAAGACAAGAATAGCAAGGAATCAAGGCTCACAAGGAAGATATCCGAAAAATGTGTCATGGCGCAATATGACACGGCATCTGCGTATAAGATATTCCATGATGTGCTTATCTGGGAAAGCGATATATTAAAAGCGGATATATTTGATAAAGCGATTTCATTATTGGAAAAGAGCGGGGTGGTAAGAAAGGAAAAGGAAGGGAAATACGCAGACTGTATAATTATAGATTTTTCAAAAGTAGAAAACCTGCCTGACAGTTTCAAAGGGCTTGAAGAGCCCGTGAAAGTCTTGGTTAGGAGCAATGCCACTGCAACATACGCGGCAAAAGACATAGCCTTCCATATGTGGAAATTTGGATTGATACCGAATCCATTCAGGTATTCGGTATTCATGGAAAAACAGTTCAACGGCAAAAAGCTTTATACCACTTCAGCCAAAGGCGAAAATCTTGACTTCGGGAATGTTAAAAAAGCCATAAATATAATAGATTTTGAGCAGAATTACGAGCAAGAAATTGTAAAATTGGCATTTAAAATTTTAGGAAGGGATGATATCGCAAAAAATCTGGTCCATCTGGGTTACAATACCGTCGAATTGGAAGGCGGGACATTCTCAGGCAGGAAAGGGACATGGATAGGATATACCGCCGACGATCTTATGAACGAGGCGGAAAAAAGAGCAGTTGAACTGATAAATGGCAATTCCAACATAAAGATAGGTGAAAAAGCCCTTATAGCGAAAGCGGTTGCGCTCGCGGCAATAAAATTCGAGTTTTTGCGCGTGTCGCCTGAAAAGAAGATCATATTTACCTGGGAAAGGGCGCTCAATTTTGAGGGTATTTCAGGACCCTATTGTCAATACATGTATGCGCGGGCAAACAAGATAGTGAAGAACTCGGGCTTTGAATTGCATGAGATTAAGGATATCGATAAGGTTAGCGTAACCGCAAGCGAAGAATTTGAATTAATAAAAAAAATATCAAAAAAAGGATTGATTATCAATAAGGCATGTTATGAAAATAGACCGAACGTGATTACGGATTATGCCGGCGAACTTGCAGTCATGTTTAGCAAATTCTATGAAAATGTTCCCGTAATAAAAGCCAAATCGCACGAAGAAGCCAAAAACCGTACCGCGATCGTATACGCATTTATGTCGGCAATAAAGGATATATTCGACATTTTAGGTATAGAGGCACTGGAAAAAATGTAAGATAAGGTTATAATGGTATTTTTGCGGGCATATAATAAAAATGATAAAAGCGATTGTTACTATCTTTTTATGAAAAAGGGTATTACAATATTTTTATCCTTTACATAGTTATGGGTACCTATCAATGGTTCTATTTCTGTCAGAGGCTTCGGAATAATTGTTCCCATGGTTGTTTCTATAATATACCTCTCATTTTTGTTTAATTCAAATTCAACCCACATATGCAAATTGTTTGCCACGTCTTCTTCCATATAGATTTCTTCTTCCATACCTGTTCTTTGCAATTTTTTAATTCTTTCCGTTTCATTTTTGGTTTCTTCGGCAGGTTTAGAGGTATCAACTCTACGAAATTGTTTCAATTCTTCGATATCCTCATTCCTCTTCAGGCTTTTTCCCTCAAATTTTTCTCCGGCGCAAAGTTTGATATTGATATTTTTCAAAAGTTCATCCTCCTTTATTATCAAAAAATTGAGTATGGCAAATTCGAAACATACTCCCTGTTTGTTTCTGATCACCTCATCGATATTTACTATCCTGCCCTCATTTTTTGTATCCTCAACCCAATATTCGTTATAACTAATATTTTCGTATATGAATTCCGAAATAGATTTAATTTTTTTGATGAGAGTCCCCTTTGTCGCATATTCTTTCACGCATTTTTCTCTGAATCTCACAAAGTTTTGCGATTTATTCAGGTTTTCAGGGATTTCGATTGCATACATGTACTTGTAAAAACTGTCAAGGTTATATGTTATAAAATCAGACGGATTATAATTTTTGTATATCTCTAAGATCTTTTTGTTATTTTCTTGTGCGGGTACATTTTTGTTATAAACCATTTTGTATATTAATTTAACAAAATCTTTGCCAAATTCTTTGTTTTTATAATCCCAATCCTTGAATTTGAAAGCGATATCCGAAAATTTGTAAAAATCGTAAATATCCGGTCCATTCAATAAGATAGTCCCAGGTTTAATATAAGTAAATTCATTTGTTTTTTTTAATTTGTAGCTATCTCTCATTCTTACAAAATCCAACTTTGTCTTGCTTGATTTTTCCATAAATGATGACATCCGT
>JAJZVQ010000041.1 GCA_021845575.1 Microcaldota archaeon
AAATAACTTACATCTTTTTTTATTTTGTTGTCATATGCAAGAGAAAGTGTTTTATCTTTTAAAATTATCTCTGAAGGTTCTGCATCCTCCGCATAACAGAGAGCCTTTATTTTGTCTTCTTCATTTGCGGGATTTTTGACAATTTCCAGCTCATATCTTATTCTTCTTCCGGCATAAATGTGGTTTAAATCAACCACGACTCTTCCAGAATTTACGCTTCTAATCGTTGCAATACCGTTATCCAGTTCTATCCTCATTCCAGGATAGGGATCTACGCCCCTGTTTCTAAACTCCGAAAGAGGCATAACTCTTATCAATTTTTCATCTATGCTGCCAAATGCGTCTTCAGGTTCCAACACAAATTCCTTTTTTTCATTCATTGACATGCCTCTGAGTTCTCTATCCAACCCCTTAAGCAGTCCCGCAGAACCTACTATAACCAGCGACTTTCCATAACGGAATTTGTCGTTATAAATACCTCCCTCTTCGGCTTTTTTCTTATCAGTAGTCTCTATCAATTCGTTTGTTACCGCATCCCACATATTATATTCAATCTCTAAAAAATCTTTGTCATTGAACGACATCATTTCACCTTATCAATCTATTTTTAACCTGTATATTTTTATTTCTGTGGTTTACATTTATATACATTGCGTAGATTTTCTCTAAAATCAAGATCATTCTACAAGGTTCAAAACACTATAAGAGATTTACATGGACAAAAAAAAGAAAGAAATAATTTTATTTATAGGTTCATTATTTGTGGCCGTAATGTTTATAACAGGATTTACAAGCAACGGAAGCGGAACGCCCATTAACCTTAATAACAATACCCCCGCCGCAAAAAATGTAAGCACATTTTTGGTATCAGGCACATTGAACGCGACAATTGTTAGTTACGGCGAAAATGTCAGAATAGTAGAATATAATGCGTCTGTCGCAAATGTAACAGATCAACTTTTGTCGAATATGGAAAATAAAAGCATGATAAACACATATGACAGGATAAACAACTCCTTTGAGGTATATCTCCAAAATACAAATGCTTATGGTATCCAGAAAAATCTGTCAAAGAATATAAACAACAGTTCTTTTTCGATTATTTCAACCGAATACGTAAAACTGCCAAAAACCCATATCTTCAATGTAAGCGACAAAAGGATCATTGTCCTTCTTGACAACCAGGATTATCCAATAACCACAAATGATATAAGAAAAATAAATTCAACATTGCCATTAAAGCTGAATATGATAGTCGCATATGAGAACGGAAGTTATGTGGAGTATGAAAACAATATAAAACTGACAGCGAATTGATCATAACAATGCGATTTCATCAAGCAATGTGTCTATGCTGCTATTCGGTATTATCTCACTCAATGCTGCTAGTATGTTCTGTGCATCTTTGTATCTCCTTTTTTTGAATAAAGCAAAAGCGACATAATAAAATAATGTAAAGGTAAATTCCCCTTTTTTTAACATTAAATCGCATTTTTTCAGTATACTGTCATAATTCTCAATTGCAGAATCAAAAATAATTTCTGAATAGTCGGACAAGAAATTGTTTAAATTCATGAGTTTTTTAAGATAATACTCGCCGCCCCTAAAATCACCCAATTTTATATAAGAAAGAAATATCAGGTATAAGGCGCTGTCTGATGCGATATCCTTTTCCGGAAGAGATTGTTTTGCTGCGGTTATTGTTTTGTTGAAGAATAATCTGGCTTGTGAAAAAAGATCTATGGACTCTTTTTTATAATCGGAATTTTCCTCCATAAACCCAGCCCTGTCATATCTTATCTGCGATACCTTGTAATTTGAATATTTCAGGTAGTTTATGCCGTTCATGTAAAGGTATTGTGGCATATCATATTTTTTCAAAAGCGACTCATATTCACTTATGGCATCCGCATAATCTCCATCCATAATTTTTTTATTATACGAGTCAAGCATTCTGGCAAGTTCATCCCCAGTGATAAGGGAATCCCTCTCTGTTACGATTAAATTCTCGCAGTTATAGCAAATTCCCTCATTTCCGTATATGGGAGTATGGCTGCCGCATGTCCTGCACATAACGCTTCTGCTATGCCTTAATCCCTCTTCAATAACTTTAATGTAATTCAACACTTTTTTCACCTAATTTCGGCAATAAGAAATCCACAACATCCATGCGCGGTCATTTACCTTTTTAACAAATGCCTATTGCATTTTCGCATATTTTACATTAGGACGGGTAATTTATAAAGTTATCTGAAAAATAAGGCATTTGCATGCAAAATAGATTCCAAAGCGGCTAATACCATATAATTTTAGGCAGGCTGTTTTATATTATATCCGCATATCTTATTTAGCGGACATTTATTGCATAATGGGATACTTTTCTTGCAATAATTCTTACCAAGTTCGACGAACTGTGCATGAAAGTCTTTGTATAACACCAAATTCTTGGGCAGATTCGCCTGAATAAGCATTTGAAGTTTACCATATTCTATATTCTCATCAATACCAAACACTCTTGACATTATCCTCTTTGTGTACGCATCTATTACAAACACCTCTTTATTTGCTGCATACAACATTATAGAATCGCATGTTTCATTTCCAATTCCTTTTTTCGATAAAAGAATGCGCCTCAAATCATCGTCATCCAAAGCCAGCAATATTTCTAAACTTTTATAATCCTCTTTTATTGATTTGCATATGTTTTTTAGGTTATCCGCCTTTTGCCTGAAGTATCCCGTTTCCTTTATACAGCTATGCAATCTTTCCTTAGGCATATTTATTATTGAATCCAAATCAAGAGAATTCATTTCCTTCAATTTGCCTATTGCGCGTTCCACACTCTTCCAGGATGCTTGCTGTGTCAATATTGCGCCTACCAATATCTCAAAGTTGGTATCTGCAGGCCACCAATTCCTAAACCCGAAATGGTTTTTCATCTCAGTGTAGATATCAATAAGGTCGCTTTCTGTAATTACAGTTTTATTTCCCCGGAATCCAGTTTCTCCATTATGGATTTTGGATTTTCTCCCTCGCATGTAATACCCATACTCTTGCATGTTCCTAAAACTTGTTTTACCTTAGATTTTAAGTCTCTCCCATACATGGAACTTTTAACATTGGCTATCCTTTTTATTTGGTCTATTGTAATATTTCCTACAACTTCATCTTTTGCTTTTGCGCCTTTTTGTATTTTTAATTCCTTTAATATAAGGGCGCTTGTCGAAGGCGTGCCAACCTCCACTCTATATTTTTTTGTATCTGTATCCACAATCACCTTTACCGATACGCGAATTCCAGCAAACTCCTTTGTTTTTTCGTTTATTTCGCCAATTATCGCATTTATATTGACACCTAACGGACCAAGCGCGGGACCTAATGGTGGACCTCCGCTCGCTTTACCTCCTTCTATCAAACCTTCTACTATTGATTCCATAATATCACTATTGAACATTTTCTTTCATTTTTTGTATTATCTTTGCAGTATTTATTTTGGTTGTAATCGGGATAGGCACAACAACGTCCATCAATTCCACTGTCATTTCCGCTTTTGTTTCATCGACTTTTAAGACCTTCGCCTTATATCCCTTAAACGGACCTGTTGAAAATTCAACGAAATCGCCCTTGCTCACTGTCTGCTCCGATTTCTTAACTGAAAGCAATTTTTCCACATCTTCTTCTGAAAGCGGTTTCGCCAAGATCCCCTTTATGTTGCGCTCCCTTGTTATAAAACCTCTTATTATTGATTCATCTTCCGCTTCGACTATTATATACCCTTTCATTCCCGCCACTACAATTATCGAATATATCTGCTTGCTGTCTTCCTCCTTTCCTATCTTATTTTGGAGCATATTTGCAGCTATTCTCTCTTGTCCCGATGTCACTTTAACAACAAAATACACATTAATCACATTGCTCTTTAATTTTTAACATTTTTATATATTCCTTTTGGATAAATAATATCATGTTACATATCAAAACTGGAAAAGGAAATGCCGAAATGGTTAAAAAGTTATTGGTTAAGCTGAATATTTTCGATAGACACAACTCTGTCCAGCAAGACAAAAATTTTGTTTATTTTCCAGTAAATATCAATAATAATGATAAGTTAAATATTAAAAAGCTTCTTGAAAAAAATGGCAGCAAAATTATCGACATGCCCGGCCTGGAAAATAGAAATAATACAGACAGGACCTCTTTTGACGCATTGCGCAAGAAGATTAACACCAATAGTTATGATGTGTTGGGAAACATAGCGATAGTGGAAATAAGGGAACCCGGAATAAAGAAAGAGGAAATAACCGACTTTGCCAATCATATAATGAAAATAAACAAGAGCATAAAAACCATACTAATGAAGGAAGGTCCGGTAGAAGGCATATACCGAATACGGAAAGTTGGTTATATAGCAGGGAAAAAAACATACATTGCGCGATACATAGAAAACCATTGCCTGTTCACTTTCGATGTAAGGAAGACATTCTTTTCAGTAAGATTGTCTTATGAAAGGACAAGGATAATGAAACAGGTAAAAGAAGGCGAGAACATTGTTGTAATGTTTGCCGGCATAGGTCCATTTGCCATAGAAATCGCCAAAGCAAAGCCACATACCGATATTATTGCCATAGAAATAAACCCATATGCATACAAGCAGATGGTTTATAATATTAAAATAAATAAAACTGGAAACGTAATTCCTATATTGGGTGACGTGAAGAAAGTTTATATAAAATTTAAGGGATTTGCGGACAGGATAGTGATGCCTCTTCCCAAGATAAGTACGGATTTTCTTGATGAGGTGTTATTCGTCGCAAAGAATGAATGCATAGTGCACATGTATTCTTTTGTGGATATAGACAATTTTGATTCTGTAATAGACAAAATAAAAAAACACGCAAAAGAAAATGGTTATAAAGTGATTATATTATTCAAAAGGAAGGTGAGAGGGTATTCAGTAAAAGAGGAGGAGATAGTCATAGATTATAAAATAATAAAACATAAGTGCTGAGCGACTGTACTCTTTTTATCGCACAGATTAATGTTTTTTGCATACTCGCGGCGATTGAAGATGAAATGTTGCTTATGGCCATTATCATAAACAAATCTCATCTATAAATTTTTATTCTAATTGCCTGAACACTGCTTTCGCTATTTCGTTGCCCAAAAGCTTTTCAGTCTTCTCTCTGTTCTTTCTTATGTCCGCGACTGTTTTTATACCATTATTGAACAATATCCTTGCCCTGACCCTAC
>JAJZVQ010000008.1 GCA_021845575.1 Microcaldota archaeon
AATAATACGTTTCTGCCCAATAGCCTATTGGTGCCTTCCCAAACTAATGCAAAATCGCTAAGAAACACCGGTTCAAAAATCTGGTATTTGGCGACTTCGATAGGGTCCTTTGACAGCCACCACTTATTATCTTTGTATTTGGCGATTGCCCGAAAGATTTTTTTCTTATTTTTTTGGGTGTATTTCGTCCCATACCTCTTTATCTATTCCTAATGGATTTTTAATATGGATGGTTTTATTTCCTATTTCTTTTGATTTTACGAAATCTTTTGTTTTATTTGTCACATGCCCACTACAAAATTTAGTGTTTGTTTATATATTTATACTTTTCTGGAAAAATTTGGGCGAGCGAAATATCAAACATGCTCTGCGACCTTGAACCCGATAAAAAGATTTCGAAACCTGTCCGGGGGGTAAAGACAAAACGGACAAAGACAGAAACAAAATGCATAGAGGTTAGTATCCTTTGGATATGTGAAAGTATCAGAAAGATGAATCTTTTATGCTATAAGGTAGGTAGCTAAGGGGTGTAAGTAAATCAGGAAGACAAGCCAATATAAAACTACGCAGCCTATGGCTATTGTTATATTGTCATCTACTTTACCGCTCACGCTTTCGATGATTGCAATTACAGCACCGAATACAAGGCTTAGAATGCCTATTTCGAAGAACCCTATTATTGAAAGAGTCAGGAAAAAGCTCAAAAAACCTTCAATGCTCTTCGAATGCCTTGCTTTTTTTAACTTGTGTTTTCCTCTTATCCCTACTATGGTCGCTAAAGCGTCAGATATAAATAATGCAGTTATTCCAATCATGACAAAATTTATGTTGTTTATAAAACCCAACAAAATCATTGCACCTATCCCTATATACAATGCGCCTTTTCCAAAAAGTATTCCGTCCCTTTCGAATTTTTTCAACAACCTTGCAATACCATTCCCGCTCGAAGCGGCAAAATTGTTTATAGTATAACCCAAAAGCATTAGCGCAAGGATAATATATGGAGAAATTTTGGTATTTACAAAATAGAGTATAAGAAGTAAGATTATTCCGATTAATATCTGGATTATGTCCCTTCTTGTTTCAAGGGTCTTACCTCCCCTATTGACTTTTTTTTCGAAAAACGGGAAAGAACTTATCAATAAGCTTATTGAAAATACCTGTATGAATGGAATTGGAGAAGCCCTGTAGATGAATGCCCACATGAGCAATGCGGCGATTATAAATAAAATGCTTATTCCAAATAAGGTGTTATGTTTTGTATACAAATAGACCATTGTAGGCGTTGCAATCCCTATTCCCAAAAGAAACAATACTCCGGGCAGGTTCTGATAAAACAGGGCTATCAAAACAACCGAATAAATCAGCGATAAGGCAACTGTCAGCAGATACCTCCCGCTTTTCTTGAATTTAAAAAAGATGTATAACGTAAAAAGCAAGGAAGCGAAAAGGAAGATATAATCAATCATAAAATCATTATGGGGACACTCTATTTATAACTCTTGGAAATGGAATTGCATCTCTTATATGTTCGAGTTTGAGCATCCATTTTATGATTCTCTCAATCCCCATTCCAAATCCTGAATGCGGTACCGACCCGTATTTCCTAAGATCCACATACCAACTATATTTTTCAATGTCCATATTCAATTCTTTCATTCTTTGAACAAGTTCTTCTAGTCTCCATTCCCTTTCGCTTCCGCCTATGATTTCTCCATGCCCATGAGGGGCAAGCATATCTGCGCACAAGACAGTTCTTTTGTCATCGGGGTTCTCCTTCATATAAAACGCCTTGATTTCCTTTGGCCAATTATATACAAATAACGGCTTGTCCTCATTTTCGGTAAGTGCCCTTTCATCCTCTATCCCGAAGTCTGCCCCCCATTCTCTTTTCAATCCCTTCTCATTCAACAGCTCTATTGCCCTTTCGTAGCTTATTCTCTTGAATGGCGGCTTTATCATCAGCAAATCATCCTGATTTACACCGAATACCTTAAGTATGTCCTCGTTATAGGATAGCCTTTTGGCGATATGGCTTACCAATCTTTCCTGTAATCTCATGCTTTTTTTGTTGTCATAATATGCCATTTCAGGTTCAAGATGCCAATATTCGGCAAGGTGTTTTATTGTTCGCGACTTTTCAGCCCTGTATGACGGAGCAAACGAATAGACCTTTTCAAGTGAATATATCATTGCTTCCGCATAGAGCTGTGAGGATTCGGTAAGGTATGCCTTTTGACCGAAATAATCTATTTCAAAAAGGTTCGCTCCGGTCTCCCCCCCGGCTATTGTTATGAGCGGCGGTGTTATTTCAAAGAAGCCCTGTTTATCCAGAAATTCCCTCGCATATTTAAAAATATAAGTTCTTGCTTTCATGGCGGCAATCATTCTCTGGCTCCTCAGCCAAAGGTGCCTTACATCAAGTAGGAATTCCGGACTTTGGTATTCGGTGATGGGAAACTGCTCCCCAGAATGCACAACAAGCAATTCGGCCACTTCAAGTTCGACGCCGTTCGGTGCTCTTTCGTCTTTTTTGACAATTCCTCTGATTATTACGCTTGATTCCATATAAGCCTTGTCGATATCATTCCATTCGTCCTGTCCGATTTTGTTTTTGTCTATGACGCATTGGATTGTCGCAGTTCTATCCCTCAAAATAATGAAAATCTTGCCTCCGCTGCTCCTTTTTCGATAAATCCAGCCTCTTATTGTCGCCACGCTTTTATTCTCCTTTATGACTTTTTTTATTTCGGTGCATGTAGAGTTTATTTTTAACATCAAAATCACTTATATAATATAAATCAGCCACGCAGCCGCGATAAAGCCAACAACAATGATTATAGGGACGAGTATCTTGGCAAACGATATCATTGAACCTACTACGGTGATTATTCTATCCCTAGAATTCGTGCCCCACACCATGAAATTTTTTACTATTGTTTTGGAATGTTTTACCTTGACCTCTTTTATATTTTTTATTGCATCTGTTATACATTCGTCGAGAACCGGTTTTAGATTATTGAATTTTGTGTATCTTCCGACAACATTGCTTGCATCGACGCTGATTGAGTTTACCGCATGCGTGTCAGTAGTGCAAACCTCCATATCAATGCCGTATTTCTCTTTTGCGTAATCTACTATTTTCTGTCTTAATGAAGGGAGCATATTATTTCCATTAAATTGCAATATTCCAAACTTGAAATCAGGAAAATGGAATATTATCAGATTCAGGTTTCCCTCAGCCAAATCCTTTACATGCCCCAATCTGGTATACAATTCCATTTTAGACACGCCTATCCTTACGGTCCTTGCTTTATGGCGCATTTTTATATTTTTCATTGCGTTGATGTATTCATCCATATATATAGAATTAAGTTTTACGCCTCCAAGTTCCTTTTCACCTGCTGTCTCATATCTCGAATTGTGGGTATCTATCATTACTACCTCTTTATTTTCATCTCTTTCAAGCAGTTTTCGGAATAAAACGGAGACCTCCGGAGAAATATCTTCAGTTACCATGGGCGCTCTAGAAAAACTAAATATCGAAAAATTATTAAAAGAAATTCTTCTTATTACCGCACTACCGTATTTTCCATATGAATAACTGATTCCCGAATTCCTTTCCTCGCCTTTTTTTATTGATTCGTCAATCGCGTTCTTCATTTTTGGTAACTGTACCGATGATACCGGATTCAAATCTTCATTCACTGTACTGTGCATTATAAACGAGGTCGTTTTGTATTTGTAGTTTGTATATTTTTCCAATATATACGGAAAATTGCTGCCGCCCACATTTCCCAATAATCCATAATGTATGCCCGGAACAAATAATACGGCAGCGATGCCATTTGAATCTGTGAATGTTATGGTATCGGTTCGGATATCAACGCTTTTGCCATAGTTTTTGTTGAATTTGGTGTAAGTACTTATGCCAAAAACCCAGTCCTGAAGTAATGATGAAAACACGTCAAGGCCGTTGACCCCCAAACCTTTCTTAGTCGGCTTATTGAATACCAAAATTATTGCGTATATAACAATTGCAAAAATGAAAATACCAGAATAAAGCTTTATTAACAATACATTCAAAGGCGTTGAAACATTAAACACAAAACTACTGGCAGGCATATAAAATAAAATGTACAGGGTTGATTGCACCAATCCAAAGAGCATGCTTTTTTTAGTTTTCGAAAACAGGACCTTTCCGACAAAAAACCACCAACCAAATATGCTGGCCGCCCCCACAATCACCATTGCGACAGCTATTCCAACACCGAATGCGATATAAAGAATGCTGCCGAGAAGGAGGAATATTGAAAATGTGATCGACGCCACGAATGCGAGGAATATCACATACTTCATCGATATTTTCTGCATTGCAAGTTTTATAAATATTATAGTAAGCATTGTCGGGATTATTATCAATATTATCCCCACCATAATTCCGTTAACTACATTATAAAATAAGAAGTTTTTCAGCATATCGTGGTGGATAAGGAATACTGAAGCAATTCCGAATATAAATGCAGAAAAAATCAATAATACTATCAATATTTTTATGCTAGGCAATCCTCTAGAAAAAAAATTCCCATATTTGGATATCGCATCCTTTTTCATATGCTCATCAGATTATTTGCCAAATCTCCTGTTCCTCTTTGAGAATGTTTCTACTGCTTTTCTAAGATCCTCCTTTTCAAAATTAGGCCAATATTTCTCGGAAAAATAAAATTCAGAATAAGTACTCTGCCATGGAAGAAAACCAGAAGTTCTCATTTCGCCTGAAGTCCGTATTATAAGATCAGCATCCGGGAGTATGGCGGTTCTAAGGTTCTCTTTGATTATATCATAATTAATTCTTGTTATTTCCCCTCTAATCTTTTTCCTGACAACTTTTTTAATCGCGTGCATAATATCATCTTTCCCGCCATAACCAACAAGAATGTTTATTGTCAGATCCTTGTAATGTTTTGTTTTATTTTCAAGCAACATTAATGCCTCTATAAGATTTTTTGGCAATATGGATTTATTTCCTATTATTTTTATGCGAGCTCTATTCTCTTTAAGAAGTTTCAGAATATTAGGATCTTTTGACGCTTTGGTATAAAGCATATACAGGGTATTAAGCTCTTTTTTGCTCCTATTTTTTATGTTTTCAGTAGAAAGAGCCCATACAGATATATTGCTAATGCCCAATTCTTTGGCCCATATGCTAACATCTATAAATTTCTTGATTCCTAATTTATACCCCACAAAGAGATTGAATCTGCTCTTTTTTGACCATCTTCTATTCCCGTCAGGAATTATTGCCAAATGGTTGGGCGGATTAACTATCTTATGAACCATAGGTCTAACCTCTAAAATAATCGTTTCTCTATATTTATCTATAAATATAAATAGTTAGCGCAAAAAAGCATTATTGTGTTTAAATGCCGGAAATAGACCTATTTAAAGTGGATAGATTGTCCGATATTATAGGTAATTCCTTCGCAATAGATGCACTGAAAAGGTTCGCAGTGTCAACAAACGGGAACGTACACGAGAAACCGCTTATGATTTATGGCCCTTCGGGAGTGGGAAAAACGGCTTCGGTAATGGCATTGGCCAATGAATACAATTGGAATGTAATAGAACTTAATGCGGGGGATTATAGGGACGGGGAGACAATCAAAAAAATGTTGATGCCGGCCGCAAATTCAAGAAATATTTTTGGAAAACGAAACTTAATATTAATGGATGAAATAGACGAACTAGCCGCAAGATTTGACAATGGAGCCAGTACCGCAATTTTAGAATTGATAAAAAATTCTAAAAATCCGATAATATTCGTTGCGAATAATTTTTGGAATAAAAAGATAACATTTTTAAGATATGCCGTCAATGCGGTGGAATTCAAAAGGATTGATTCAAAATTGATAATGCTTCATTTAGACAGGATAACAAAAAAATGGAAACTGAACATCGACAAAAAAATACTTGAAATGATATCCGTTAGGGCAGGAGGAGATTGCCGAAGCGCCATAAACGATTTATACATAGTCATGGATTCGGGCAAATATAACGAGGAAATTTTAAATTATGTGGGTTTGAGAGACAGGAAAGCCGATATTTTTTCGGTACTCGATAAGGTTTTTTTTGCCAACACACTGGTTGCACCCCTTATAGCGCTGGCAAATAGCGATCTCGACAACGGCATGCTTATTGGTTGGCTGGACGAGAACATATCAATCAGGTACAAGGATGCAAAAGAGCTTAGCACCGCCTACAACAATCTGTCAGGCGCAACGATATTTTCATCAAGAGCTGCAAGGTCGCAGTATTACGGATTTTGGAGGTACATGAATGTGCTTATGGGTTCGGGGGTTTCATTGGCAAAATTAAATTATCCGTCAACAGTAGAAAGATACAAATTCCCAAAGATAATAAATGAGATGAGCAAATCCAAAACTGATAGGGAAAAGACAAAATTAGTCGTAGAAAAGCTCAAAAAAAAGATACACGCAAATATCAAACATATAACAACCAATTACCTTCCTTTGTTTAAGGAAATGGCAACGAATGCATTAAAAGAAACTGACACGGACACCGTATACGAATTCTTCGAAAAGACGTACGGACTGGAAAAGAAAGAGGTCGAGCTGATTATAAATGCATGATACAATTGATTTAGTCCTTTGAAATTGCTCTTTATTTTTCAGATTTTGCCCGAAATATTCACATTATCAACAAGTATTGACGGAGAAAATATACCGTCCGATTGGAAAACGTCACCTCCGACATGCGAAATATTCATAAACAGGTCAAGCATATTGATTCCTATTACGGTTTCTTTTACCGGGTGCACAATCTCCCCGTTTTTTATATAGTATCCATTCATAACATTCGCATAAAGGTCCCCGCTCGAGATATTCGGGCTGTCTCCGGTATCCACAAGATACACACCATTATCCACTTTCCTTATCATGTCGTTTATGCTGCTTGACCCTTTTTTTATCACTATATTCGTCACTCCCACAGAACCGTCAAAACCATTTCCCGTAGGTTCCTCATTCATTTTTTCCGCGCTATAAATGTTATAAAGGAATGTTTTAAGATACCCGCCATCTATCAGATATTTTGAGTTGGTCGGAATAAGTTCATCATCAAATCCCCTGCTCTTAAAACTGCCTTCGATTGAATTTTCCTCGCGTATTTCAAGAACTTCCGAGGCAATCTTCATATCCTTCTTGCCCACAAGAAAACTTCTATTTTTTAGGATATTTTCGCCATTTATTGCTTGCAGGAATTGCTGGAACAATGTGCATGCAGACCTCGAATCTATAAGCAATTGGCCTTTGAAAGAATTGGTTGGTTTTGCGCCAAGCATGCCTAATGCATTTTTAATAGCATTGTCAAACACGGAGTTTATATCCAACTTATGAAAATCTATCGCTTCCATTGAATCCCCTCCTGACTCCTGTTCGGCACCGTCTTTAGCTACTGCGCTGACACTTATGTATGAATCATTGCCTTTCCAGTTATTGTTGATTCCGTTTGTATTTGCAATTGAGATTTCTTCTTCAACAACTGAAAAATCGGCCCTAATCGAATAAATTTTTTCTTTGGAACTTGCGGCTTTTGAGGCGTTTATCAGTTTTTCCGAAATTCCGCCAATGTCTAAAATATCATCTTTTGAATACGGGTTAATTCCGTTCTGCCCGCGTTTACTTGAAAAGTGTTTCCTGCAATCCGTAGCTCCTGCGTTCTTAGCCAATTTATACGCAGAATTAAAAAGCTCAATTATGCTATTTTTTGAAGTTACCTGATTGCTTGTAACTGTTGACATTTTTCCGTTGTAAAGGCATGTTACTGAAAGTGAATTGTTCTCTTTTATTTCGATATTCTTAAATCTTGTTTTTTCTACCGAAATGTTAGTTACCTTATACTTGTCAAAATACGCTTCAAATTCTGCATCCAGATTCAAAGAACCCATAATGCTTATAAGCAAATCATTGTCCACCAACCACAACACCTCTTATTCTAATATACGGACCGCCAGACGTTACTGGTATGTACTGTCCTTCTTTTCCACAAGTGCCTCCGTCAAGCTGCATGTCCGAACCTACCATATCAACCCTGTTTAATATATCCAAGGTGGAGCCAACCAATGACACATCCCTTATGTACTCCCCCAGCTCCCCATTTTTTATCATCCTGCCATACTGTGATTTGAAGGTAAATGCGCCGCTTTCCGGACTGACATACCCATACTGAAAGTCAAATAACGCTACGCCGGATTTTACTCCGTTGTATATGTCTTCTTTGTTGTTAGAAGGCGCTATGAAGGTATTTGACATTCTTGCTATCGGTTTCGAAGAAAAGCCGGATGCCCTTGCAGCTCCATTAGGCTCCATTTTAAGGTAACTTGCCGTTTCCAGCGTGTGAAGATAGGTTTTAAGTATGCCATTTTCAACTATTACCCTTTTTTTTGCCTTTGTACCTTCACTGTCAAAGGTATAACTTCCCCTGGCATTTGCGATTGTCGGATCATCTACAATATTCACTATCTCTGAACCGACCTTTTTGCCTATCTTGTTTTCTAACACCGACATTCCGCTTATGATTCCGTCAGCTTCGCTTGCATGCCCAAACGCTTCATGCGTGTAAACTCCAGTCATCCCCGGATTAAGCACAACATCATATACCCCTCCTTTAACAGGTTTTGCACCTATTAAATGGGTAGCCTCTTCGGCGGCGTCCGCACCAAATGCCGTTACTTTATCATCAAAGAATTCAAAGCCCGAGTTTCCGTTTATGGTTTTGACAACGAATTGGGTTGCAGATTCGTCTTTTACAAATACCTGCAATCCGAGTCTGAGATTGGAATTGGTAAACGAGACTTTGGTCCCTAGCGTATTCCCTACCATCCATTCTTCAATGTTTTCACTGTAGTTGCATACGGCTCCATGCACCCCATTGATTTTTGTTGATTTATAAGCCGCCATCGTTATACCCAATTTCTCAGATATATCAATTTCTCTTGGGTCTATTTTCCATGACGGTTTAAGCGAAACTTCTTCCGGATTTTGACTTAATTCTATCTTATCATTTTTTGGTGCTACGCTAATAATTTTATATGCTCTTTCTACAGAATCCTTTATTGCTTCTTTTGTCATATTCGTTGACGATGCAAATCCCCATACTCCATTATGCAGTATCCTTATTCCAAAACCAAAACCGTCCAATTTTGATACGGACCTAACTTCTCCCGAATCAATATTGATTTTAGTGCTATCAGAGTTACAAAATCTTATATCCCCAAAATCATACCCTTTTACTAATGAAATAAAGTAATCAATCAAACTTTCATCAAACATTCAAATCCCCTTTAAGAATTCCTAATCGGTAACAAAAACAGAAAATCTGTTTTTATGCCTATCCAAAAAATTTATAATAAATAATAAATAATAAAATTGCATTAATAAATTTCTTTTGGTAACAATATTTAAAAGATTAAACAAGCGTTCGTAGTCTAGCCTGGTAGGACTCTGGCTTTCCAAGCCAATAACCCGGGTTCAAATCCCGGCGATCGCATTCGACCCCAAAGTGTGACGCTTGGGGAATCGCATTGTATAATTGAAATTATATATCTAATTTATGTTTTTCTTATTGTTGCTGTTAACAGCAACAACCATCCGCAAGAAATTAACAAAGGTCGGGTATTTAGATTTTTTCTGCGAATGATTAACTGGTAACATGAACAGTGAAATCGTTTTTCTTTTTATGTATGATACTGGTTCCATATTTGAAATAGAACAATTAAATGGTTTATTAAAAAATCAGGAAGATTTTTCAAAATTCGAATTTAAAAAGCCAGGTCCGGAAGAAATCGCAACTTTCAACGTTCCCATAATATTCAACTTAAAGGACGAAATTTTGTTGATTGACAATACCAGATATCTCTTTAAGGTCCAGGTTTCTATATACAAATTCGGGGGTTTCTCAATAAGGATAAGGCATATGTTCTCAGGAACATACGAGCAATTATTAAAATTGACGTTTGACAAAAGAATAAACAATTTTGTAAACAATATTGTGGTAAAAGCAAAAAAGAAAATTGTTATTGCATTAAGAAAGATAACAAAAGTCAAAGAAAATGATCTTAGTGAAAGGTATAGGTTTTATTACATTGACGGAGACAAGCAATTACTTCTTCAAAATCATATGAATCTTATAGCGGGTTTGCTTATAGATGAAGAGGATATATCGACATTAGAAAAGGAATACGTTGAATTGGTGTTAAAGAAAAATATAACCTACGATAATACAAGTATATTTTTTGTTGGTTGGGAAAGTGCGATAATAATTGATAAGGATTACATATATGAACATGAACTACTTATGGCCGAAATTGCTAATTTAGAATTGCTTGAAACAAGAATTCAGCATAAAAGGTTAGTTGATAAACTTAAAGATGCAAATAACCAAATAGAGAAATTAGAAAAGGATAAAATATCCTTTTTGAGCATTGGCGGATTAAGAAAGCTTAACGAGTCATTAGGGAGGTCTTATGATACATCAAAGACAATACTAAATAACGTCGAAGACACTGCATATGGATACGGTGAATGGTATCTTTCAAGAGTTTACGCCTTGTTTTATGACGTATTCAAATTGAATAATATTGAAAGTATGCTCGAAAAGGATATGGAAAGCATAGACAACGAAAGAAAATTTGTGAATGACATGATTGAGGCAAGACACGAAAATTTTCTTGAGTACATTGTAATCTTACTTATAGCCATCGAGATAATAATCGAACTTTTTTATTTTATGAAGTTATGACAAATGTATAAATATTTAATTAGATTTTATATAAACGATTAAATGCAAGTAGAAAAAAGGAAAGAGGCACCGAAAATTGATAGTGTTTCTTCAATAGAGAAGAAATCAGAGCTAGAACTTATATACAAATTATATAATAAAGGAATTTTACTTTACAAACAAGGAAAGGCTGAAGAAGGCAACAAATGTTTTGTAGAAGCAATAGAATTAGAAGAAAAATATAATAAAAAATAATTGGTGTTTTAGCCGCCCTTTCTCTTCATTTGTTTTAGTATGGATGCTTTCGTTTTATTGGCATTGATTTTTTCGGTATCGATAACAATATAATCTTCGATGTCGAGATAATTTTGACAGTGATTATAAAGTTTTTCGATCAATTCTGCGCTCAAACGGTGTCCTGGCTTTTGTTCTCTTTTTTCATTTCTTTTCAAAATTATTGCCAATGGTGCATCCAAAAGAAAAATTCACGCACCCATTTTCTTCAAAGAAAGAGCAAGCCATTTATCCGTTTTCCCATTGTCATTGTCATATGTCGTTGGCGGTGCAACTTCAATGACAACATCATATCCCTGTTTTATATATTCTTTTGTTAAAGGTAATACCACTTTTTTCCCAGAAGTGATATATTCATCACTTTCTTTCCAGCCATTCTTGAAGCAATATGTCATTTCTCTTATTTTATCTACAGAAATTCTTGCGGTCTTGCTAGATAATTCTCTACAAAGCTTTTCAGCTACTGTGGTTTTCCCTATTCCTGCAGGGCCATATAAAGCAATAATCTGTTTTGTTCCTGTTTTTTGATTGACTTCCTCGTGAGTTCTTGGCCGGTTATAACCTAATTTTGTTATTTTTTGCATTTTTTCATCTTATATATTTATATCATTTACATTATTTTGTTGCAATTTAGATATATATTAATATCTTATGAACACGATAGGATCGATACAGAAATAAATTGCATCGCAGTCCTCAATAACTTATTCAAAATGGATTATCAACTTTTGTCCAAAAGATTTTGTAATAGATAATATTAAATATTTGAAATGATATTTACTTTTTATAAAAAGTGATCTTATGAGTACTAAAAACAAAAATTTTGGAAAAATGGAGGATATGTCAATTAATATTCCTAAATCTTATTTTGTAGATATATGTGAAAGGTTGGATAAAGCCTGTGAAGAAAATAACGCAAAACCTATTTTGATAGGCGGGAGAGCAATAAACTTATACTGTTTTAAGGATACTAGGCCGACAAATGATATGGATTTTGTATTAAAGCTTTCTGATGCCACGGTTCTTGAAAATCTTAAAAATGATTTCACATTCAATAGCTTAGAAGTAAGATTTAATAGTAATGGAAAAGAATTCAATCTTTTAGATTTGGAGACAGGGGTGAAAATAGATATTTATTACTCTAGGCCTATAAACAATTTTCCATTGGAGCACGTAACAAAATACTCGATCACATATCCAATTCAATTAAATCACGAAACGCATAATATAAGCATAGCCAGTATACCTACGTTAGTGGCATTAAAGTTATATACCGGAAGAGAAAAAGACAGGGAAGATGTCTACCATTTAATAAAAAATAACTATATAGATCTAAAACAATTTATTGAAGACGAAAAAACAAGAATAGAATTTAATGACATAGAAAAAGAGATGGTGCATGATTTTAGGTATTCTAAAAAAGAAATTGAGAAACAATTAAACTTTATAATCAATAATTTTGATGAATATAAGTATGATACGCAATTCGTTTGCAACATCGCCAAGAAAAAACGTTTTAGTTGATTTCTTATAATATTTTAGATTTTCTAATAATATATTAGATAAAGGGTAATTTAATGGAAACAAAAGAAATGGTAAATATATCAGTGGATCGTTTTGTAGACATTTACGAAAGGCTAAAGAGAGTGTTTGATAAAGACGTAGTAGTTATAGGCGGGAGAGCGGTAAACCTATATTGTTTTAAGGATACTAGGAAAACAAATAATATCAATATGGTGGCGTATCAACCCGATATAAGTATGAAGGAGTTGGATCCAAAACTTATAAAAAATGATTTTGTGCGAGATTTCTCAGATTCCAAAAATTTGCTCATTATGGATATAAAAGACAAAATTTTGGGTGTTGAAGTAAATGTGCATTATTCCGGGTTATTAAATGACGTTCCTCTAAGCCACGTAATTAAATATGCAAACAATTATCAGATTATAACAACTAAAGGAAATTACCAAATCAAAATAGCCAGTATACCTACAATAATTGCATTAAAAGCTACTGGAAGAACGAAAGACAATAAAGACATACGTGATTTGTTAAACAACTATTATAATGGTAATGCAAACGAATTCCTAGAAAATGAAAGAACAAAAGAAGAATATGCTAAATTTGAAGAAAGTGACATATCAAAAATTAAAAAAGCGGTTCTTGGTATAAATGAAGAAAACTTGGATAAGGAAAATAAATTGAAGGATTGCATGAAAAACAATTGGCGCGTAACATTTGAGATATTAAAAAGGGAGCATTGAAAATAATTTAAATCTAACAATATTCAAGAATTTCTAACAATTTATTTGATTTTCATATTTTGCATAATTTTGCGTTCTACAGAACAAAAAGTTTATGCATATATTTACTTAAAAAACATAAAATCATTTGATATAACTCATTTAAATTGAATATTTTGTCGTCGGAAAATTTTTTTTTATAATTTTCTGGAGTATGAATATGGATTTCAAAAATATGAAAATAATGTAAAAATACCATCTTTTTGAAAAGTATTAAATGCTATTAATTACTCCATAATAATGAAAAAAAGAGGGGTAAGGTTTTTTCTGTTTATTTCAAATTCATGGAAAATATGGCCTTTTGGTGAAGCCATCCCTATTATGCGAAAAAATACTTAATTAAAAAGGTGTTTCCCTCGAAGGCTTAATTTTAATTCAAACTTATGGAATAAACTCTGCTTTTTTTCTAAATTCCAATAATATGATATAATAGAATGGAAAGGGAAGGAAACGAAGAACTTCTTTAAGTTACTAATAACTATTTAGAAATTCTAAAAATATTATAGAAAATTAAAAGATCGCTAAAAGATTGAGATTTTGCGATTTATATTTCATTCATGTTACCTTCTGATCTTTTCTATCCGTGTTTTTAATGACCAGGCCTTATTTCTTTCCTTTATTTTTTCTTTAAAGTAAAAGCTTTCCGTGCGTTCTTTTTTAATTGACACTCCCCTGCTGTTCAAAATAACATTTATGTCATATGCCTTGCCTTTATATAATTGGTGTACTTGTTTATTTAGCCATATCATTTTGTAACCGTATATTATTTTTTTTAAAGACTGCGTGCAACTCTCTTTTTCCAGGGTTTCATCCATGAATGCATAAACATTGCTATTCATAAATTTAGAAAATCCAAATGTCTGATTGCCCATAGTATACGGAAAACGCAGGTTATTGGTAGGGTAAGATTCTTCCATAAATCCGGTAAAATAACCATTTTTATTTACGCCTTTTGAAGATCCGATAAAAAAATTGGAACCGGAGCTCTTATAAGTCAACTTATTTTCTTCATTTGATGTGATATCTTTGGCATCAAAGGTTATCTTTTTATTTGATATGCTCATTGATAATTTTATAACATCTCCTGAATTTATGACTGCTTCAGGAAAAATTTCTTTGCTGCCGCATTGTTCTATTATAGAATTGCCTTTTTTATCCCATATCTCCAAAAAATAACTATAATTTTTTTTGTATTCTTCAATCCCAAATTGATACCATGCTTTGTTATTACTTAAACCGTTTATCATTATAGCGGTAGTATTGCTAAAATTATTAGCTTTTATTACAGCCGAGACTGTTTTTGAATGAAAATGCTTTCCGAAAGCAATCCCTATCTGCGAATCTGCAAGGTAATTTGAGGCATTCACTTTGGATTTTTGGACAGTTACAGAGGACATGACTGTATTGAAAGGTATCGACGGAAGTGATATTGACGGATTTATTACAGTGAAAGCGCCCAATATAAAAGCTATCGTTGTGCGCCTGAAGGTACCAATCTTTTTTCTCAATAGGGGGTTATATTCGTTTTTATCTATATTTTTATTTTTTACAACCACATTGTTCATCTTCTTATCATTTTTTTTGCATCGTCTATAATGCCTATTACGTTATCCAGTTCCATTCTATCCTTTTTCGTAAAATCCTCACCTACTTTTTTAAGATTGCTTTCGAGTGCGTCTAAAAATTCTAACCAATCATCCGCATCCTTCCTAATTATCCTGATAAAGGATTTATCTGTAATAAAAATATCTAGTACTTTCAATATTAATTTATTTTCTTCAATGTTTTCGTTTTTGTTGAGCCTCTCTGTTATATGGTCTCTTATTTGCCTGATGTTGTCTATCTTTATACTTTCATTTATCTCCATTATCCTTTCAGCATTTTCTATAAAATCTGTTATTTCATCATGTAATTTCTGAAACAGTTCTTTTAAGCTTAAACTTCGTATATTATCAAACATCGCATTTGCACCTAATAATTTATATATACAAACATTTATATATTCTAAATAAAATGATTCCTTATTTTATATTTATTTTAAATTTTATCCTTTCTATAAGATAATCGTGTGTTCATGTCTGAACAGAATACATTTATAAAGGGATTAGTATTTCGCTTGGTAAAGAAGCATATAGCAGGCGCGACATTAAATTCTGCATTCAAAACAACAAAAGCACTTGAGAATAAAGGCATACCTACTACTATAACATTTTTAAATGAATGCGATAATGATGCTATAAAAGCAAGGTATAATGTTAATTTGTATATACAATTGATAAAACAGATCTCTAGGCTTAATCTAAAATCGTCAATTTCGATAAGATTATCCCAAATCGGATTAAAACTTCCGAACAATGTTATAGATAAAAACATGGAGGAACTTATTAATGTAGCAAAAAATTCTGGTATAATTATGTGGATAGAATCCGAAAATGGGATAGATTTCAATTCCATGATAGAAAAATATCAAAACTATTCGAGTATATACAATAAAATAGGGATTGAATTACCCTTGCGAAACAGTAAAATTGAAGAAGCATTAACATTGTTGGAAAAAAATTCGGATTCAAAATATCTATTAAAATTGACGACTTATTTTTATGGCAATGAAGAGAAAAAAGACATAAAAACAAAGGAAAATCCTAGAAAAGAAAAATTATATAAAAATACCTTAGAGTTATACTCATTCTATATTGATAAATTATTAAATAAAGGGCATAGTATATTTATATTAGAACATGACGAAAAAACAGTATATAAACTTGCTGAACTGAAAAGCAGCTACAAAAAGAATTTAATATTTGAGTTGCCATTAGGATATAGTAAAAAATGGCAGAGCAAATTTATTAAAAGAAAAATCAATATAAGTGTATATGTCCCATATGGAAAGGATTGGGTATCATATGCAATTAATAATCTCACGGAAGGGCGTATAAGAGAACTTGCAATAAGCTTATTGGAAGGCTCTAAGAAAAAAGGTAATGTTAATGGAGAAAAAAGTAGTAAAAACTAAAAATAGCAGGAATAAGTATAAAAAAGTCAATTTAATTACAGGAGCTACAAGTATGTTGGCGATAGAGCTCATGAAAAAACTACTTGAACTTGGTGAAGAAGTGAGGATTTTAACAAAATCCGCACCTGATTATACCGATGGATGGCAGGGCATACCCCAAGGGGTAATTCCTTATGTTGTTGATTTTACCTTGCCTACGGATAAGGATAGGAAAAATCTTGATGATGCGTGTACCGGGGTCGATAGAATATTCCACATCGGCGGTGCGATCTATTTAAATAAAAATTCTTTTGACATGTTTATGAATATTAATGTGGTAGGCACAGAGAATATTCTTACTTCGGCAGTAGAAAACAATCCAAAAAACAAGGAAGTGCACATAATATTCGCCAGTTCTACAAGTGTTTATGGCCATAATAGAAAAAATGAGATTTTGACTGAGGATTCAAAAACAATGGCAGAAACGCCTTACGGGAAAAGCAAATATATTACAGAACAGTTGATACAGACATTTGGTATAGCGCATCCCAATTTAAAATACACAATAATGCGGATGGGGGTTCTTTATGGAACAGGTTATGAAAAAGCTTTTTGTAAAGTTTTTGAATTGATAAAAAAAGGCGAAATGAAATATACCGGAAATGGGGAAAACCATCTTACACTTATTAATATAAAAGATGCCACTGAAGCGATGGTTCTTGCAGCAACAAATGAAAACAGTAAAAATAAAATATATAATTTGACAGACGGCAAAAAATATACGCAAAAATACCTTTTTACGTTAGTTGCGAAATATTTGAATGTTGAACCACCAAATAAACATATACCGATGATACTTGCAAAGATTGGGCGAAGAACAAAAAATATCAATGCCGATGAGATAGACTTTTTACTTAGCGATAGGGTTATAAGTATAGAAAAAATAAAGAGGGATATTAAATTTTCTCCGAAAGCAAAAATAGAAGTTGAAGGTTTGGAAATGGCAAAAAACTGTGTTTCCAGGTAAGTTTATGAAAAATGGAAAAGTCGAAATATATATCAATGAAATGCTTAATACTAAGGGGGCGTTACTTTTTACGTTGATAGATCCAGAAGACTATAAATCTGAAGAATCTGCAATCAAAACGGCGAAAGCATGCATAAATGGCGGAGCAGATGCAATATTAATAGGAGGGAGCATAGGCGTTCAGGGAGAATTGCTGGATTCTGTAGCAAAAAATATAAAGGATATTTCGGATATACCGGTAATATTATTTCCTGGAAATATAGGCAATGTAACTGCATATTCAGATGCGATATACTTCATGTCGCTTCTAAACGCTAGAAATCCGTATTGGATTACTCAGGCGCAAACCCTCTCGGCGCCGGTGATAAAGAAACTGGGGATAGAGCCGCTTCCTGTCGGATATATTGTTGTTCATCCCGGTGGAACTGTCGGATGGGTTGGCGATGCGAATTTTGTGCCCAGAGAGAAACCAAAGCTTGCTGCTGCTTTGGCTATTGCAGGTGAATTTCTCGGAAACAGGTTTATACTTACTGATGCGGGTTCAAACCCTCAACTGCAGCATGAAGGTCCAGTTCCGGGTGAAATGATAAGAATGGTAAAATCGGTGATTTCAGTTCCCTATATAGTTGCTGGAGGGATAGCTACGATTACCGATCTTAAAAACACATTAAAAAACGGGGGTGACATAGCCCAAGTTGGTACTGCTTTCGAAAATTCTGACAAAGCTTACAAGAAAGCAAAACTATTTTCCGAAATAGTAAAAGAAGAGGGTCTGAAAAAATTGAAAAAAGAAAGGTAATTATAGTTGTCCTTCTATAAAACCTTATTTCCTAATGATTTATATGAGGGGCGTATCTGCTTTAGAAATCTCAGTAATAACAAATGGACTGAATGGTTTTATAGGATATAGGATAGACCAATTTTATGAAATTGATACTAATAAATTCAGAATGAAACTTAAAGGCAAGGAAAACGTAGTGAATCTAATTTGTAGCCTTCCATATACAATAAACAAAACAGAGTATATGGAAAAAAATGAAGAAACCACCGCATTTTCTTCGCAGGTCAGAAAACTAATTGATAATTCTATAATAAAGGAGATAAGCCAATTAGACAATGACAGAATAATAATTTTTTCCTTGGAGAAAAGCAATAAATTCAATATAATTGTCGAACTATTCGGAAAAGGAAATTTCGTAATCACTGACGATAAGATGAAGGTATTGCTTGCTTATAATAAGCAGATATCCAAGGATAGGGTTGTAAAAATAAACGAAAGGTATATACCTCCAGTTACCCACATCGCTAAAAATTTAGATGATATAATATCAGATATAAAAAAGAATCCGGATTCTACCATAATCTCCGCTATCCTAAAAGAATTTGGGATCGGCAGTCTTTATTTAGAAAATATATTGATAAATTTGGGTATAGACCCCAAAGCAAAGATTTTCACGATTGATGAAAAAATAGGCGATATCGTAAAAGAAGTGGATACGGAAATAAAAAAGGCAAAAAGCAGCAAAAATGCGATTGTTTATTACAAAGACAACAACCCAATAGACTATTCAGTAGTGGAAATAAAAAAGTATTCGGGATTAGACAAAAAAGAATTTTCTGGAATACAGGAAGCACTCGATGCCGTTTATATCTTTGAAAGAATGCAAGAATCAAAAAAATCGGAGTTAAATCCTGAAATAGAAAAAATAGAGATAAGTATAAAAAAACAAAAAAATCTAGCAATAGAACTTGAGGATGAGATACGTAAAAATAAGAGCATAGGAGAAAAAATTTTTATGCAGATGCCGTATATAAACCATATAATAAAAGAGCTTCGCGAGAACAAACATATATCCAAGGACGCACTGCAGGAAATATCGCCGGAAATAAAAATAATAAGTATTGATTTAAAAGAAAAAGTTGTGGTAATAGACATATAACTGGTAACATGATAGATATAACATTTCTTGGAACCGCGGGTTCGGCGCCCACAAAGGAACGCGCGATGCCTGCAGTGGCTATAGAATATGACGGTAACGTATTCTTGTTTGATTGCAGCGAAGGTACTCAAAGGCAATTGATGGAATATTCAATAAACCCATTTAAGATAAAGGCGATATTTATAACGCATCTGCACGGCGATCATGTAATAGGCGTTGCGGGCTTGGTAAGAACGCTTGCACTTTTGAACAGGGTTGAACCGCTGTATATATATGTACCAGAGGGAGAAGAGAAAAAGGTAAATTTATTGATAACTTTCGATAATGCTTTGATTAATTATAAAGTTGTGATTAAAGGGATAAGAACAGGCACAATATTTAAAGGTAAAACCTTTATGATAAATGCTTTTAGATTGGAGCATTCCATAAAAACGTATGGGTTCTTATTTAAAGAGAATGATAAATTACATTTCATCAAAGAAAAATCCCTGGCGTTAGGTTTAAAAGGGGAGATGTTTTCAAAATTTTCTAAAACAGGAACTATGCTTATAAACGGAAAAAGGATAAAGTTAAAAGATGTAACTACTATAGAAAAGGGAAAAAAGATTGTTTATGCTACCGATACGCGCCCCACAAAAAATACAGTGTTAACATCTGCAAATGCTGATTTGCTTATTCATGAGGCCACTTATTCGGATGTATTGAAGGATTTGGCTGTTCAAAGAAAACATTCAACGGCAAAGGAGGCCGCAACGGTTGCAAAAAAAGCAAAGGTTAAAATATTAATATTGTTTCATTTAAGTTCAAGATACGCGGATGCGGAACCGTTATTAAAAGAAGCAAAAAGCGTATTTAAAGATACCTCTATAGCATATGACGGGTTGAAACTTTCAATCTGATAAAGAGAGATAAATAAGTTTGTTTATAATGTAATTATAACGAGCTCGTAGTCGAATGGTAAGACGTCACGTTGACAACGTGAAGATCAGGAGTTCGATTCTCCTCGGGCTCATTTTAGGTTTTCTGGGATGTCTAATAAATAAACAAAAGCTTTAAACATTAATGACGAAGATATACTGTAACATGTGCGATTTGATGGAAAATAAGACTATAATATTAATAAACAATAGAAACAAATCGTATTCAAAGACTTTGATAAATGAATCTGAAATAAAGTATGATAAAAATTTGGTCTCTTTGCTGAAATCGTATGACAAATCAAAGATATACAATCTAACGCATATAGAGGACATGGATGGAATGACAAGCGCGGCTCTTCTTAAGCATTATTATGATTTGCCCTATGAAAATATAATATTTGCAGATTATGGCGAATTAAACTTAAAAAATACTATTGCGGATATGAAAAAATCTATTTCTAACGGAGTATTGGTTATAACAGATTTGTCTTTAAATGAAAAATTTATACCTATTTTTAAAAAATTTTTAAGATTCGCAAGGACAAAGAAAAATAAAGTAATATGGTTAGACCACCATTTTTGCGGTGAAGACACAATAAATTCAATTTTTCCTTTGCTTGATTATGCGGTAATCGGGGAAAACCGAAAATTTTGCGGTGCCGAACTTGTTTACAACATTTTATGCGAGAAAAGCGAAATAGGTTCAACACTTGCAAAAATAGCACATGCGATGGATTTTAAAGTTGAGATAGAAGAAAAATACAATAAGCATATCAAAAATATTCTGTACGCAATAAGTTATCTTAACAAAAATGGTAACTATAAAAAGAATTTAAGAAATTTTATAAAAGATATTGAGAATCTTGATTTTAACAGCGAACTGATAAGAAATGCGGCCAGAAAGTATACAGAAACGGCAAAAATTGAAACAAAATACATAATTAATAACACTAGCGTGTTTGATAGTAATGGGTATAAGATAGCTGTCGGATTCGGGAAAGACCTAAATTCAACTGATGTATGTGACAGTATAGAAAAGAAAGTTAATTCTGATCTAATCATATACGCCAAGTCCGATTCTTATTCTGCAAGTTTAAGGAGAAGCAAAAACATAGATATTAATTGCATAAAAATCGCTGCAAAGATGGGAGGAGGCGGGCATCCATTTGCAGCCGGTTTCCCGATTCCCGTGAATATTGACATCGCTACAAACACTGGAAGAAAAATTTTTGTAAACAAAATCAAAAAAGTCGTAGATTCAGTACTCAAAAACGATTCATAACGTTTCCCATAAACTATGGAAATGCATTTTTAACCCATTGATTTTTTCTGCAGAATCTGTAAGTTCTATATGTTCTATGTTTTTATGCTGCCCGGAAAATGTAAGATTTGCGCTTCCTGTTATTGCCTCTTTGTCGCTTATGTAAATTTTTTCATGAATGAATACCTTATCTGAAAATTTTATTTTTAGATTCGGAAGGTGCTTTTTTTTGAATGAAAGGATAGACATAAACCCTAAGAACAATGTGAGTGCGAACATTATTCCAAACAAAAGATGAAAGTTAAGCAGGTATGTTGCAATGGCCAAAAATGCAAAGAATACGGCGGACTTTAGGATTTTTTTATAAAATTTTGAAAAGGATTCAAAGTACTTTATGGATTTTAAATTAGTTGCATTGTGTGACGTGATAAGCCATATTTTCTTTTTCTTGGAATATTTTACAAGCAACTTTGCGTAGTCAAAACTTATGTAAGGAGAAATGATCCACAACTCTGTACCATTTTTCAATAATTTATTAACATATTTGTATGAGTCAGTACCGCTGTAAGTTATCTCTTTATTTGTGCTATGCGAGAACATTGTATCATAACAGATTATTAATCTGATACTTTTATCGCTACTTTGATATTTATTCCCGATACCTCCATATCTTTCCAATCCAGGTTTTCTTTAACGTTAATCTCGATTCTCTTGGCCTTGACTATTTTCTTTATGTAATCCTTATTTTTATCTATTATGAAACCCAATCCTTCGATTCCGTTTATATAAAGATTTATCTTATTGCTAAGCTTTAAATTTAATTCCTTTCTTGTCATCTGTATTTTCCTTATCAAATCACGTATTACATATTTTTCCTTTAATTCCTCGCTCAGCGTCGTATCAACAGAGGCAATTCCATATTTAAAAGATACCGCATCGGTGTTCTGGATTTTTTCCGTAATTATAAAATGCTCCGGTTTTATTTGGAATGTTCCCAATTCGGTATGTAGTGAATAATATCCGCTCTGCCCAATGTTTTTAGTTATTTCGTTTCCATCCACCTTTTTCAATTCTTCTGCCACCATTGGCGCTTTATCCTTAAATTCAGGGCCTATTTTATTAAACAGCGGCGTTACCTCTTTTTTAATTCCGTTTATCTTTTTGATTATAATGTTATTGACATTTACATAATCCTTGATTATACCTTGAAGCTTTCCAATAGAATTGTATACAGTATCGGATTCCGTTTCTATAGTAGCACTTTCTACAGGGTACTTGAGACCTATCTTCGCTTTTTCTCTACTGTTCAATAAAGCAGTTATTGTTTTTTTGGTTATATCAAAATCATTTTCCAATTCAGGATTTATAAATTTGGAATTGGGTTTAGGCCAATCTTCCAAGAATATGCTTTCTTTCGTTTTGAAAAGCCCTAGATATATTTTTTCGGTAGAAAAAGGCATGAAAGGTGATAACATTATTAGCAAGTTATTCATCGCATACAACATTGTATCCATCACATTCTTTGCCTCTTTTTTTGAACCGTATAAAATCCTTTGTTTTGCTGATTTCAGATAAAAACGGCTAAAATCTTCCACGAAGAATAAGATTAATTCATTTATTGCATCAAATGCCCTATAATCATCTAACGCTTTTGTAACCGCTATTTTGAGCGTTTCGACTCTCGATACCAACCATAATTCCTGTGTATCCAATCTTTTTGATGGCTTTTTTATTTTTACTCCTGCATTGTAATTAATAGCATTGGAATATTCGGAGAAAAGATTGAATATATTATAGAGAGTCATAATATTTTTTTCTGAGTTTTTTATCTCGTCTTCGTTAAATTGTAAGTCCAACCACGGTGTATGGCTACTGCACCATAACCTAAAACCATCTGCGCTATATCTTGTTATTATGTCATTTATTGGCACGTAATTATTAAGGTGTTTATGCATTTGCCTTCCATCACTTGCCAGCATCATACCGTCTATCCCTACATGTTTAAATGGGATCTTGTTGTAAGCAAGTAACCCTATCTTCATTTGCGCGGAAAACCACCCCCTTAACTGGTCTCTGCCTTCTAAGATATAATCAACAGGGAAGAGTGTTCCAAATTCTTCATCGCTGAGGCTTGCCCTAAAGGCAATGCTGGAATCGTACCATACATCAAATACATCAAGGATTCTTGACATATCCCCTCCGCATTCGCATTTAATTAATATTTCATCTATGTAAGGCCTATGCAAATCTTTCAAATTTTTCATTTTTTCGGTATCTGCCGCATTTTCAGCCAATTCTTCAAATGAGCCTATTACCTTTTTCTTTCCGCATGATCCGCAAACCCATATAGGTATTGGTATTCCCCAATACCTCTGCCTTGATATGCACCAATCAGGGGAATTTTTCAGTATGTCTTCTTGCCATAACAAGGCTTCTTTCGGATGCCAATGCACTTTTTTATTTTGTTTAATAAGTTTTTTCTTTATTTTTTGAATATTAAAAAACCATTGTTTGGTTAAAGTGAATATTAATTTACTTTCACATCTCCAACAATGCGGGTAGCTGTGTATTATTTTTCCGTGATATATTAAAGCGCCTGCATCTTCAAGATCCTTTATTATTACATTATTTGCTTCGTCCGGTACACTTAGCGATTTGTACGCCCCCGCTTTATCGGTATATCTGGCGTCTTCTCCCAATATGGATAAAATCGGAAGATTATTTTTTTTACCTACTGCAAAGTCTTCGATTCCGTGGGATGGCGCTATATGGACTAATCCAGTACCTTCTTCCATAGTCACGATTTTGTTATCCAATACTACTTTGTGGGATTCCCTTAACTCTTTCTGCCATTCTATCTTTTCTTCTATGGGACTCACATAATATACGCCGGATAATTCACTGCCGTAAAATTCAGCATTGACTATTACGCTTTCGCCTATCAGATTTGCGACAATATCGATCCGTTTTTTTGCAATTATGTAATGCTTCCCCAAAATTGTCGAATCTACATACAATTCCTTCGGATTTACTGCTATTGCTATATTTGAAGGTATAGTCCATGGCGTCGTTGTCCATACAAGAAGGTAGGTATTGTTTAGATCTATGTTTAATTTTGATTTTTTAGTTTTGTCTATTTTAAATGCCACCAATATTGAGGGATCACTGACATCTTTATACTCTATTTCGGTTGTGCCCTGTGACAAAGGAGTTTGACAATGTGGACAGTATGCCGCAATCTTATTGTCATTATATACATAATTGTTTTGGTAAATTGACTTAAAGATTTTCCAAGACGCGTTTATATACTCGGATTTATATGGAATATATGGATTTGAAAAGTCTAAGGAAATTCCAAATCTCAAAAAATCGTTGTTCATCCTCCCCATATATGAGTCTACATACTCCCTGCATTTATGCACAAAGTTTTCCACTCCTATTTGGTTTTCAATATCCAATTTCGTTTTTAAGTTTAGAAGTTTTTCGATTTTGTTTTCGATAGGAAGTCCATGAACGTCGTATCCTGCCCTATTTACTACATTAAATCCGCGATACCGTTTATACCTCAAAAAAATATCCTTTATTGTTTTTACCCACATCTGTCCAGGATGCAAATCACCTGTTACATATGGTGGCCCATCTAAAAAATAAAACTTTTTGTTTCCTTTTTTTTGATTTACCTGTTTATTTATATCTTTATTTTTCCAATATTCCAATACCTCCTTTTCATTTTCCTTCAAATCAAGATTAAGCAATTCATCACCATTAAAACATTTTTAATCCCAAAATCTTTTTTTAATTATATAAAAAATAAAATTTATCGCTGCACTTGCGCCTATCTTTTTTCCTTCTTCGAATGTTCTTCCCTTATACCTTATCGGGACGTTTTTTATCTTGTACCCGTTCTTTGCCAATATTATGGCGATTTCCATATCCAATTCCCAACTATCTTCTTTTGGTCTTTTTCCTTTTAGCATTTCTTTGCTGAAAACTTTATAGCAAGTATTGATATCCTCCACTGACTGTCTAAACAGCAAATTAAATATTAATGTGTGGATATTACTTACAATCTTGCCTAATAAATATGCATTGCCAAAATTTACCTTTCTTGAACCGAATACGGGAGATTTGTCAGAGAAAGCATTTAACAATTTGTTATAATCTTCAGGGTAGTACTCCTCATCAGCATCCTGGATTATTATAATCCCTTTTTTAACATGTTTCAAGCCATATTTTACAGAATACCCCTTCCCGATTTTTGTGTTATTTATCAAAAGAGTTACTTTTTTTGATTTGGTTATAGCTCTTTTTATTTCGTCCAACGTGTTATCTTTCGATTTTGTATAAACTATAATCAATCTATCGACAAATTTTTGATTGAGCACCCTTTTTATCATTTTGTATACGGTATTTTCTTCGTTATATACTGGCATTATTACATTAACTATATTGTCGTTGTACATTTTTACCACTAGAAAAAGCTAGATTGGTATTTTTATTAAGATATATACCAAAGAAAAGAATAAAATATATATGGAATAGATGATAGCAGTATAGCAGTGTAAAAATGAGACCAAATAGCAAAAATGAGATTGTTTTACCGATAAATAATTCAAGTTTCGAAAAGGCAAAATTTGTGGTAATAGGGGTTCCTGACGATTCTGGAAGCAGCTACAGAAAAGGTGCCGCAAAGGCACCCGATGCAATAAGAAAAATTGCGAACATGAACGAAATAGGGGTGGTTATAC
>JAJZVQ010000042.1 GCA_021845575.1 Microcaldota archaeon
CTAATGCGACTACTATTATTACAATCCAATCTACAAGTATCGTGCCCGAACTGAAAGAGATAATTCCTGTTGTATTTTGAAGTATCTCTGCAGCGTAAGTTGTCGGGGAAAGGTAAGCGATATACCTAAACGGCATAGGTATATACGTTATAGGATAATAAACAGGAGCAAAAGCAGAAAGTATTGTAGAGATTATTCCCGTGAACGCCCAGCTCTGCACTATATCTGTCGAAAAAGTTGAGAAAATGAAACCGATAGCTGAAGCGAAAGCGAAAATTATCAGAAGAACTAATATAATCGACAAATATCCGATTATGCTAGAGTGTATGTACAAAGCCGCAAGCACACCAAGTACCACAATTGCAGGTATAGAATACACAATTTCGGAAAGTGCCATTCCTAAAAGGTAAATCCAGGGTTTAGTAGGTGAACTTACTACCATATCTTGTACCTTGAAGTCGTTCTTGAGATGCGACAAATCCTGTTGCATTGTTGTTCCAGATGCGAGCATTGTCATCATCAATGCGCCGCCTATCGCAATTGGGGTAAGGGTGCCATGGCTCACAAAAGTTATTATTAGCAGAAGCGAAAAAGGAGCAAGTATTGTGCTGGTAAGGACTATAGGGTAATTTACCATCACATAAAATGAATTAACCATTACTGACGCCAATAGTTGGCTAGTAATGCTCCTCTTTATTTTCATAATTATCTACTTCTATGGGTTTCTTAACTATATAATAAAATATATCATCAAGAGTAAGAGGGTTCATTGAAAATTTCACACCTCTGTCTATCAAATTTTTTGATATCCTTTTGGCCTCTTTTTCTGTTGTCATAATCTGGTAATGCCCATCAATTCCTTTGATAAAAACCCCTAATTTTGGTTTTCTGTCAATACCGTCTGACAATATCTTTATATTGTAAGGATATTTGATTTTCTTCACCAATTCATCCATCGTTCCAAGTGCCATAAGTTTGCCATCCTCGATTATGCCTATTTTGTCAGCAAGTCTTTCAGCTTCTTCTAAATAATGAGTCGTCAGAAATATGAAATGGTTTTTTTTCAGTTTTATGAGCACTTTCCAAAGTTCTTCCCTTGATATGGGATCAAGACCTGTGCTCGGCTCGTCAAGGAAAATTATCTTTGCGTCGGTTGCCATAACCATACACACAAGCACCTTCCTTCTGATACCGCCAGAAAGATGTACGCTCAAAACGTCCGCGTATTTTTCTATTTTAAGCTCTTTCAAGGATTTTTCCGTTCTTATATTCGCTTCTTTACGTGTGAACCCTCTCCACATCAGATATGAAGTTATAAATTGCCTTGGCGTAAGCCATCTAACTACGTTTCCATCTTGCGGGACACTCGCTATTATATCGCGCAGTCTAGCGGCATCTTTTGTCACATCTATACCAAAAATATTCGCACTTCCTGAGGTTAAAGATAATTGAGTTGCCAATATCCTCACTAAAGTTGTCTTTCCTGCGCCGTTTCTGCCTATGAGCGCAAATATCCCTTTTGCAGGAACTGATAAGGTAAACGACTTCAATGCGTTCTTTCCTGTTTTATAGTTTTTTGTTACTTTATTTGCAATAAGCATCTCCATAATATCCCCAAATATCTTCGCATTAATTAATTCAATATAATTTTTCTATTTTTAATACTTTTATAAAATAACGAGATTCCCTATCCTACTATAAATATCTATCTTTTGTTAAACGAATTCAAAAACATACTACAGATCACTTTAAAACTTTGATATGCTCCTGTCTTTTATTGAACCTACCCTTTACAAGAATGCTCTCGCCGCATTCAGCGCATCTATTATTTTCATTGATATTCCATTTTTTTATATAATGTCCAAATCTCTCTACCGCAATGCTTCCGCATTTTGCACAATAGGTGTTTTCAAACTCGTTTCCCGGCACATTTCCTATATACACATATTTAAGCCCATTCTTTTTTGCAGTGTCGTAATGCAGCTTTAAACTTTCCATACTTGTTGGTTTATACTCATTCATCTTGTAATCAGGATAAAAGCGCGTGAATTGGATAGGAGTTTCATCTCCCAGTTCCTTGCTTATCCATTTTGTAAGCTTGTCGCAAGCATCAAGCGATTCTCCTACTTTTGGGATTATAAGGTCAGTGATTTCTATATGGATCCCGTTTTTCTTCATCTTTTTCAGTGCTTCTTTTACCGGATCATTTGAAACCACCATTTCAAACTTATTTGAGAATTTTTGCTCGCCATTTCCCTTTAATCCGACTACCGCTGCATCTATTTTCCCTTTCATCATATCTATTGTCTCATCTGTAAGGAATCCGTTTGTTACAAATACATTAAACAATCCTCTCCTTTTTGCAAGTTCTGCAACATCAAATGTATATTCGGCAAATATTGCAGGTTCATTGTAAGTATACGCAATGCCGTCAACATTATTTTTTTCTGCAAGTTCCACTATATCCTCAGGGCTAAAGTAATGTCCCTTTATTTCATGCATTTTTGATATATTCTTATTTTGGCAGAACAGGCACCCGAAATTGCATGATGATGTACCTATTCCGAGCACATAACTTCCAGGGTAAAAATGGTTGAACGGCTTCTTTTCAATAGGGTCTATCTGGATCGCCTCAAGGATCCCATAGTTCTCCAAATAAAGTCTCCCTTTTTTGTTCTGTCTTACAAAGCAAAAACCCTTCGAGCCTTCAGGGATTTTACACCTGCGTGCGCATGCAGTACACTCTGCTTTTTCATTTACGAGTTTTTTCCATAACAGTGCCTCTTTTTCCATATATAACTATAACATTAAATGATATATATTCCTTTAGCAAGTTTTTCCGCAAATTCCATAAAATTTGCAGAACAAATCCTATAATTAACCACAAAAGCCATGGAATGGTAAAAATTTCATTACTTATATTATTTTTAAGAGAGCATACAAAGGCATAAATATTTTTCAGTTCATAAAAACTTCAAAGTCACTTTCTATTCTTTAATAAAATAAAAGGTGTTTATTATGAAAATAAACGAATTAAAAGCTGGAATAAGTAATGTAAATATACAAGCAAAAGTGGTCAAAAAAGAGGAACCAAGAGAAGTCGTGAGCAAATTCGGCAAAAGGCTGACAGTTGCAAACATAACCCTTGAAGATGATACCGGAACAATACCAATGTCTCTCTGGGGCAATGATATAGATACAGTTAAAGTAGGAGATACAATCGAGATAAGCAACGGTTATGTAAGTGAATTCAGGGGCACACCACAGCTTTCCTCGGGGAAATTCGGCAAAATAAAGGTTGTTGAAAAGTCAAGCGGCGATAGTGAAGAGCCTTCCGAAGACGCCGAATACGACAACGCAGAAGAATTTCCAAACGACGAATAAATTCAGACCTGTTTTTCAATATTTTGTATAAACGGCTTTGAACAGATATCTGCATTATTATGTATAATCTCACATATCTGTGCCGTGAAGACATTCGCTGTTCCTATTATATTTTGGGATGAAGGAGTGTTTGGATTTGAAAGTTGAGATATCGTAACGCTCCAATTTTGATTCTGGATTACTCCTGGGGAGGTTACTGCACCATTCTGTACAGAATAATTTCCAAAATCAATAAAGGGTATCCCTCCATTAGAATCATATTTGGTCATTGTATTTTTCTCAAATTGGGTCATATTTTGCAATGGAGGATAGTTTCCTATTGAAGCATTATAAACATTTATTGCTATTTCAACCTCTGTGAAATTTACGATGCCACTGCTATAGCTTGAGTTATAAAATGTAAATGTTGGGGTCCCCCTATACGGTTCAAACGAAGCGGTACTGGAGGTCATGTAATGGAGTTTTGTGAAATTGCCAAACCTCATGAGCGCTATTATCAAACTCCATCTTGTTATGGCGCAATAAGGGCAGAAATCCCCTCCAACGTAAAGCAATTCAGGTTTCCCGTTAGAAACAAGCGGGGAACTATTCAGTAAAGCCGGAAAAGAAGTGTCACCACCAGAGCCAACAGCTCCTGCCAGCGTTGTGTTCATTGCGATTGCCTTGAACTGGCTTAATACAGATTGACTTACCCTAACATTATCGTACTGCGTAAAATTGCTCGAG
>JAJZVQ010000009.1 GCA_021845575.1 Microcaldota archaeon
ATGATTTTCTGCGCAGCATAAATCTGTCCATAAACTCCATATTCTGTCCAAAAACCCAGAGTTTATGAACAAGGCTTTACCATACAAAATGCTTAAATATATGGATTAACACAAAAAATATAGGGTGAGGATGTGAACAAAGATTATAAAGAGTATAAAAAGTCGATAGACTTGGCGATGGCAGAACACACAAGAAGCACTGAACAACTTGAATATTTATTGGCAAATGGAGACCCAGTCACAAAAGTAGTAGCCATGTTTAATCCAACAATAGGAGAAATGGCAGGTGACAAACTCGCAGAATTAAAAAATGACAAGAATCCTTTTGTAAGTTTTGCTGCAAACTATATCGAAAAGGAAACGTTATTAAGATTTAATGCACATAGCATAGATAGTGTTGCGGACAAAAAGACAAAAGAAGAAGAACAAAATCAAATAAATTATAAAAAACTTCTTCGCGTTTCAATCAACTGAGAGGATAAAATGACAGAATTTTGCAAAAAGGATAAAGTAACAGGAGATCTTAAAAATCCGTTAAATAATATCGATACTGCTTTAAATCTGCGTGAGGAGTTCAAAAAAGGTAAAATCAAAATAAGCTATGCAAACAAAAAACCAATAGAAAACGCTAATGAAGCTAAGAAGTTTTTTGAAGCTTATTTAAGGGGTTACATAGGAGAAGAAAATTATTCCGACATCGCAGAACAACCGGATGACAAGGATAAAGAAGATAAATAACCCTATTTTTAGATTTTGTACTGTTCATATCCTATTTATAAACCTACTTTTAATAGCAATATCCTAGTTATTTTCTGTTTTTCTTTTTAGAACAGCATAAAAAGCCAAAAGATAAAAAACTTCATTGTAATATAATAACCTGATATTTATGGCAACAAGCAAAACAAATTCCAATATAGTTATAGTGGGCTGCGGAATAAATGGGTTGTTTGCCGCTTATACGTTATTGAAAAGAGGTTATAACGTAACAATAATAGACAAAAACAAGGATGGTCTTACATCCAAGAATAATGCAGGGTTATTGACGCCGTCGCTTACCGCTACCCCTGAAATAGGCTTAAAGGAGATAATACAGGCATCTACGATAGGCTACGGCCCGATATACATATCCCCCACGCACATATTAAGGAATTTAGACTGGTTCGTACCAACATTGAAGCATATGACTGGTTACGAGGAAGAAATAATAAAGCTCGGCTGGAAAAGCCTGAAGCTTTATGAACAATTTTTCAAAAAAGAAAAAATACAAGCCGATGTCATACACGGAGTTGCAGCGCTTTATTCAAACAAAGGCGAAGCGTCCAAGATGGCGAAAGAGCAAAATGGCCGTTTTATAGATGAAAAGCAGATATCCGGTTTAGGGTACAAGAATCTTGGCGGCGGAGTGATGTACGACAAGGAAATTTCCATTAATCCTGCAAAACTTTATGATGGCTTAAAAGAAAGGATTTCAGAGATGGGGGCAATCATCATACTTGGAAAAGAAGCTGCCATAAATTTTGAAAAAGGGAAAATAACCAATATCGATGCAGGTCAAAAAATCACTGCAGACAATTATCTCATCACTACAGGTTCTTGGACAAATTACATGCTCAAGCCACTAGGTTATAATCCACATGTGCTCCCTGCAAGAGGATTAACAATGCTCTTTAACACGCAAAATTCAAGAATAATATCCGCACCCTCATTGCTTGAGGATTATGGCTTGGCAGTTTCCCAACATGATGCAAATACTGTAAGAGTTACAGGATTCTTTGAAATGGTAGGTCTAAATGGAAGGTTTAAGCAATCAAGGAAGGACTGGATTTTAGAAATCCTAAAGAAGCATATTAAAGAATATAAGAAGTTGCACATGTTCAAAGAAGGATACGGATTCAGGCCCTGTACTCCCGACCAACTTCCGATCATAGGGAAAGTTCCGGGGTACTCCAATCTATTTGTTGCGACTGGTCAGTGCAGATTAGGCGTTACACTCGCTCCAGTTACTGCAGAAATAGTGAGCGATTTAATTGAAGAAAGGAAATCTGCCGGAATACACATAAATCATCTATCTCCAGAAAGATTCACAAAATAATACTTATCTCATTGTGCTGCTTTTCATAGATAGTATGTATAATAGTCACTAATGGCAGCAGTTATGGCGGGATATGTCTATACCAAACAATATTCGGGATATTTCCAACAACCCCATACTTAAAAACAGAATCAAAAAAATAAAAAATACTTTCAAAATCAATCAGAAAACTATTGACACTTAAAAGTAGCAATATCAGTATAAGGTTTTCAAGTCTTATGGAAACCTATCATTTGCCTAATAGCTTATTTCTAAGCTAATAAGCTAACAACAAAAAGAAGTTATACAACTAATTATATTTTCTTTACGTTCTTTGCGCGAGGACCACGTTCTCCAGATTCAACTTCGTATTCAACAGAATCTCCTACCGCAAGCGATGCATTATTTTCAACTGCAGAGGTATGTACATATACATCCTTTCCATCTTCGCCGGTTATAAATCCAAAACCACGTGCGCTGTTAAACATTTTCACTTTTCCTTTCATTAGATCACATTTTATTTATTTTACTTTCGAAGTAAATAAATATATTAGTATCTGTTTAAAATACCTTTTCAGAAATATGAAAATATCTTTTAGCCAAGAAAAAAATTTTTTGCGCAAGAGAAAAAAGATACCTTTGTATGTAATTTCTCTGAAAGAGAAATGGCACAAATTTTTGAGCGACCCGAAAGAGTTATAAAGATTAAATGCGTTAATGTAGTTACTTAGGTGTGGCGCATGCAAGATATTAATGAGGCCGCTGCCACTAAATTTAGAATTGACACATCACTAATAGAGAAAACTGTCGATATTAATAAAAACGTGAAGCGTTTTGGCAATGACCTCACTTTTATAAGTGTGAGGGAGTTTGAGAGGACTAAACACGTTCACCGTTTACATCCTTATCTTGGTAAATTTATACCGCAGCTTGTCGAAGTTTTTTTGAAGTCATTTTTCAAGGCAGGAGATACTATAATTGATCCGTTTTCTGGGAGTGGAACAACACTAGTAGAAGCCAATATATTAGGCATAAATTCTATCGGATTTGAACTATCACCATTTAACGCGCTTATCCAGAAAGTTAAAACAAACGAATATGACGCACCAGAGGTCGAAAGAGAGATTAAAGATGCGTTGAAGAGAACGAAAGAATTCAGCAAGACAATCAACAACAAAACACTATTTAGCAAAGATGCTGATTTAACTACAGAGAGTGATTACTTAAAGGAGTGGTATTCTAATAGAGCATTGAAGGAGATGCTATTCTATAAAAGCATAATATCTGACTACAAGAATCAGGATGTCTTGAAGATTATACTGTCTAGAGCTGCTAGGTCTGCAAGATTAATAACACATTACGACTTGGCCAGACCCAAGAAAGCAGTCAGAGAGAAATATTGGTGCATAAAGCACAAGCGATATTGTGAACCGACCAACGAGGCGTACAAGTTTATCGAAAGATATAGTTTGGATACTATAAACAGATTAAGAGAGTTTGGACGATTAAGAACAAAAGCATATATGAAAGTCGTCGAAGGAGATAGTAGGTTAATAAAGCTATCTAAAGGAGTAAAGGCAGATGGCGTATTCACATCACCACCATATGTTGGTGTCATAGATTATCACGAACAGCATAGATACGCGTATGAACTATTTGGCATTCCGAGACAGGACGATTCCGAGATCGGACCCGCCACTAAAGGTACAGGAGCAGTAGCAAAAGCCGCATATGTGGATGGAATAGAGAAGGTGTTCAAAAATGTTAACAATTACTTAAAAGACGGGGCGCAGATTTTCATAGTAGCGAATGATAAGTTCAATCTTTATCCCGAAATAGGTAAGAAATGTGGATACAAACTTATTGAGGTATTCCAGAGACCTGTTCTAATGAGAACTGAAAGAACTGGAAAGACATATTTTGAGTCAATATTTTATTTTAAAAAAGGCGACTAACTTGAAACTTAAACCTAGTGTAAGGAAGGAGATAGAGGACTTATTGATAAAAACAGTAGAGACAAAGCTCGAAAAATATAAGCCAGAAACAGAAAGTGCACCTTTTCATTATAGGCTATTGGGTAGGGATAGATATGCCATGTTTTCCTTTTTACAATCACTTAATACTACACTAGGCGTGTCTATTTGGGAGCAAATAGCTGAAATTTTAGCTAAAGGAGCAGGTAGAGAAGCTAAACATCAATATGACTTATTTGGGGAGGTTAATTCGAATACAAATAGTGAAATTGTAAGGATAATACAAGAACTGAGAGAAGGAAAGCGGACGTCAGATAAAGTGAAAGAGGCCAATATAATTAAAAGATTGATTAAATCAGGGATAGCAGAGAAGGATGCAGATTCTAGAGTTGATTTTTATGTTGTAGTAGATGGAACAGAGAACTATTTCGATATAACATCAGCAAAACCTAATATGAAAGAATTCGTTTCTTTGAAACAAAAGTTGTTGAGGTGGATGGCTTTAAGGTGGAGTGTTAAGAAGTCAGCTAAAGTAATAACAAGATTAGCTATACCTTACAATCCATATCATCCGAAACCATATGAAAGATGGACGCTGCAAGGGCTGTATGACCTAAAAGGCGGGGAAGTATTAGTCGGAGAGGAATTCTGGAATTTTGTCGGTGGGGGCGACATATATGGCAGTCTTTTAAATGTATTCGAAGATGCAGGTAAGAAACTACGAACTAAAATTGATAAGAAATTCTCAACTATCTGATTAGACTTTGTTTTATCTTAGCTATTTTATCGGCGATCGCAAAATCTATGTCCTGATACAACTCTGCATTATCTTTTGATATGTATTGCATAATTGTGTTCAGCTTTTAGTTTTTCTAACTTTGGCTGAGGAATAGAGTTCGCAGCTAATTCCAACTGGTGCGAAAGCTTGTTCAAATCAAACCCCCCTTTGCTTAAGAGTAACATGGCAGGATTAATAATCAAATCCGGTCTGTCGTCAGAATAAAAAATCGCCCTAGTCGGAATTCTATAATTAGTTGCAACCTCGCTATTTTAATGGATTTCTTACTTTTATCCCAGGAATCCTATCAAAGTGCCCTTCGTTTTCAGTGATTATCTCACTTATTCCATGTTCTTTCATTGTCTCTATAATAACCAAGTCCCAGAATGGAATTCTTGATTGTTCAAACTTTTCAACCGCGTTGTTAATAGTGTTGTAAGTGTAATCCACCTTGTGCCATTTCTCAGATTCTATCATTGTCTGCACTATAATCTTCGCTTTATCTGTAGAGAGTCCTAACTTTTTAACTGAGGCGTTAAATACCTCACCTAAAATTTGATTTGACACGAAGGCCGCAATCTCACCGTTCATAACTCTCTTTACCAATTTTTCACAAATTTCTCTCTTGACTGGCTCTTTTAGATCAAACGCATAGCATATAATATCTGTATCAAAAAATACCCTATCGTTCATGCAGCTCCGCCCTATCAAATTTCCACTTCTTCATTTTTATTCCTGTTTCTAAAAGTTCAAGAAATTGGTTTTCTAGACTATCTTTTCTTTGTTTAGACCATTCCTGCATTGCTTCGGTAAGTGCTTTTCCAAGATAACCCTTCTTCTTCCCATATTTTATACTCGCCTGTTTTCTAAATTCACTTGCGATGTCTTCCTTAACATTTACAGTCATAGTTTCTGACATAGTTATCCTATGTATATTTAGAATATACAAATATTTAAATCTTTCTTTCTTGTAAATAAATCGCCCCGGTCGGGATTCGGACCCGAGTCGCAAGCGTGACAGGCTCGTATGCTAACCGCTACACCACCGAGGCATAATAATAAATTACAGTTTAGTTATAAAAATACTTGCTAAAATATCCGAAATATTGTTTTATTGTTTTATGGGAATAACCTCTCAGGATCTCTCGGATACAAGGTCGCTTCCCTAACATTCTTTATGTCGAGAAGTTGCATGATCACTCTTTCGACTCCCATTCCAAATCCGCCATGCGGCGGAACCCCATATTTAAAAACATCGGTAAACCATCCCATGCTTTTCATGTCCTTGTAATTAACATTTTCGATTAATCTGTCATATCTGTGTTCCCTTTGCCCGCCAGAACTCAATTCCACCCCTTTATATATCATATCGACGCTTCTTGCCCACATGTTGTCTTCGTCTACCCTCATCACATAAAAAGGTTTTGAATCGAATGGAAATCTGTTTATGAAATAAAAATCGCTGCCATATTTTTCCTTTATGTACCTTGCAAGAAGCATCTCCGATTCCCAATCGTGCTCCTTTCCAAACTCTATTTTTTTCCCGAGCCCTTCAAGTATATCGTATATTTCAGGATATCTTATTTCCGGGAACGGTTTTTTTGGTACTTCTATTTTTTTCCCAAGGACGCCAAGCTCATTTTTGCAGGTGCCAGTTACCTCATTCAATCCCGAAATTATTACTTCTTCCTCAAGTCTCATGATATCTTCTTCGCTGTTTATATACGCCTTTTCTATCGCTATCCCTCTATGTTCGCAAAGATGCCGCATCGTGTGGCTTTCTTCAGCTCTCCAGCTCGGCCCTATTTCAAATATCTTTTCAAATCCGCCAGCAATAGTCAGCTGTCTGTGCAGCTGCGGATCCTGCCTGAGGAATGCCTCCTTGTCAAAATAGGCAACGCTGAACATTTCTGCGCCGCTTTCCGAACCTGTGCCTAAGAGGCATGGCGTGAATATCTGTATAAACTCATTGTTTACAAGATAATTGTAAATGCCTTTTATAAACGCGCTTTGTATCTTGAAAATCGAATGGTTTTCACTTTTTCTCAAATCCAAAGACCTCCAATTCAACCTTTTGCTGAATGTGGTTTCGGTATTGTCACTTATATCTATCGGAAGCTGCTGGTCGCTCCTTGAAATTATCTCAATATTTTTCGCCAACAATTCAGCAGCAAATTTCTCGCTGCTGCTTTTCTGGATTATGCCTTTTATCGCAACCACGCTCTGATTTGTCACCCCTTTTATCTTTTCCATTTCTTCCTCTCCGGTTTTTCCGGCAGAAAAAACGACCTGCGCTTCGCCCGTCCAATCCAATAAGATTATAAATTTAAGATTCTTTCCAATATTGCGGTATTCTGTAACGAAACCAGCGAGTACAACTTCTTTTCCTATATTCTCGCTATTTACATAACTCGCCTGTTTCCTTCCATCAAGGTTCATTACAGCACCAATCATTCGCCCCGAGCAGGACTCGAACCTGCGACCTACTGGTTAACAGCCAGTCGCTCTACCTATTGAGCTATCGAGGCATATCAGCTATTTTTGTTATATATTAATTAAAATCAGTGTATTAATTCTTCCATTATCTTTATTATAAGTTTCGGATTTGCTTGATTATTTGTTGCTTTTAGCACCAAACCTATGATGTATTGTTTTGCGTTTTCCTTTCCCGCTTTAAGGTCCTCTAAAGCCTTTTCGTTTTCCTTTAATATGCCTTCAACAGTTTTCTTAAGCTCTGCATCCGTCACCTTAAACTCGTTCTTCTTTGCAAGCGCTCTCGGAGAAATTCCCGAATCGACATATTCCTTTATCAATTCTTTTGCATATCTCTCTGTTATTTCGCCGTTATCCATTATCTCCAAAAGTTCTATGAATGTGTTCGGCTTTACCTTCGACTCTGAAACCTTTTGTGAATTCCAGTTAAGGCTTTTCAAAAGATAATTTATTATCCACTTGCTTATGTTATCATATCTCTTGTATATTTTACAGCAGTCTTCAAAGAAATCTGCCATATCCTTGCCGGTATACGCAATTACTCCGGCATCATAATCACTTATTTTATACTCGCCCACAAATCTCTTTACCTTGTTGTCGGGCAGTTCTGGTAAATTGTCTTTTATGCTATTTATCCACGCATCATCGATTCTTATTGAAGGAAGATCCGGATCAAATATATAACCATAATCTTCCTCGTATTCTTTCTTTCTAAGGCCTTTCGTCGTCCTTGTAGTCTCGTCGAAATGCCTTGTTTCTCTTTCTATGACTTTTTTCATTCTTGTCATGCTTTTCTGCCTTATAACTTCATAACTCAATGCTTTTTCCACATTCTCAAAACCTGTTATATTCTTTATTTCTACTCTTTCGCCTTCAGATGATATGTTTGCGTCAACTCTAAGGGACGCCTCTTTGCTCACGTCATAGACGTTAAGATATTCAAGAATCGCCGAAATCTTTTCCAAAAGCTTCCTTGCCTCTTTAGGTGTTTCTATATCAGGTTCAGTCACGATTTCAGCAAGAGGTATGCCTGATCTGTTATAATCTATAAGAGTATACTCAGTAGTAGAAATGTCTCCGTTCGCGTAAACAATCTTCGCGGGATCTTCTTCTAGGTGCACCCTCCTTATCCTTATTTTGTTTCCTTCAATATCTATGCTGCCGCCAGTGGCGATAGGGATCTCATACTGCGTTATCTGAAAGTTTTTTGACATATCCGGGTAAAAATACGTCTTCCTAGAGAAGAAGGTCTCATTTGATATCGTGCAGCCTAATGCTATCCCTATACCAATGGTAAAATCGATCGCCTTTTTGTTGACTACCGGTTTATAACCCGGGAACCCTAAGCATACAGGGCATGTCTCGCTGTTCGGCTCTTTTTCTGAGATATTGGTGCTGCAGCTACAGAAGAGCTTGCTTTTTGTATTAAGCTGGCAGTGGATTTCCAAACCAATTTTTACCATATATATCATTTTTGTATAGCCGAAGCCACAGATATAAGTTTTTCCTCATCAAAATAATTTGCCATAAACTGCACGCCAACAGGAAGTCCTGAAACAGTCCCAGCAGGAACGGATATTGTAGGTATGCCTGCCATGTTTGGTGCAGTTGTCAACTTGTCTATATTATAGATTTGCAAAGGAGTCAGATTTTCTATTTCAGAGAATTTCGGGGCCGTTATGGGCATTGACGGCGCCAATAAAACATCAACCTTGCCAAATGCATTTTTGAACTCGTTTATGATAAGCTGTCTTACCTTTAGCGCCTTTATGTAATAAGCTTCCCTGAATCCTGCAGCCCTGGCGTATGTTCCAAGCATTATCCTCCTCTTTGCCTCTTTTCCGAATCCCTTTTCCCTTATGTCTGAAAAATATTCGGAGAAATTTCCTGAAACATTTTCCTGGAGCCCGTATCTCAAACCTGAATATCTTGCAAGATTCGTCGAAGCTTCACTCATCGCTATCAAGTAATAGCTCGGGAGCGAAAATTTTGTAAGGGGCAGTGAAATATCTACTAATTCGGCGCCAAGGCTTTCAAGGCTTGCCGCTCTTTCCATTATATTTTTTGCGATTTTTTCATCTATCCCTTCAAAGTATTCCTTCGGAATGCCTACCTTCATTCCCTTTATGTCCTTTTCAATAAAACGTGTGAAATCCTTTGTTTCTACCTTGCTGCTTGTTGAATCCAAAGGGTCATAACCAGATATAACAGAAAAAAGCAGCGCCGCATCGAAAACCTCTTTTCCGATTACACCGATCTTATCCATGCTGTTTGAATAATCTATCAGTCCGTATCTGGAGATTCTTCCATATGTAGGGGTTAAGCCGACAGTTCCGGTAAATGCCGCAGGTGCAGTTATACTTCCTCCAGTCGATTCGGCGATTGCCACGTGCGGGAATGTTGCGGCTGCGGTTATGCATGCCGCTCCTCCGCTGCTGCCGCCGCAACTTCTCTCCCTATCATAAGGGTTTTTAGGTACTGAATAAGCGCAATTTGTAGAAAAAGTGCCAAAGCCAAATTCATCCTGGGCGGTTTTGCCCAGGACAAACCCTCCGTTTTCTTTAACTTTAGATACAGAAGTCGCATCAAATGGGGGCATGTAACTGTCAAGTATTTTCGAACCTGCAGTAGTTTTTATTCCTTTTGTGCATATGCAGTCCTTTACGGATATGGGCAACGGGAAAATCCTACCCTTTTTAAGTTCTCCTATGCTGTCGTTTATTGTTATAAACGGAGCGAATTTCTCCTGAATCTTTTTTGTTTCAGAAAATACCTTTGCAGTAAATTCGCCAATATCAACATTTCCATTTTTTGCATCTTCCAAAAATTCTTTTAAGTGTATTAATTTACCCACCTTCATTCTATCATGAGCATAGGCCCCTTTATATAATTCTTTTCTGTCCCGATAGTATTCCCTAACGGATTCCAATCGCAACTTTTAACCTCATCTTCCCTCCAAACGTTTTCCAGTTTATTGGGATGATATGCGGGTTCAACCTCTTTTATGTCTAATTCATCGATTACCTTAAATGCGTTTAGAATGTCACCTATTTCATTCATGAATTCATTCCTTTCATTCTCGTTTAAGTTTAATTTAGAGACATCACAAAGCCTGTCAATAAGCTTTCTGTCTATTTTCCAATAATCCGGCATATTATAGATTTGTGCGAAAAGACTTTAAAACCTTTTATTTTTATTGCCGTCCATCAGGCAATTGTACACCAGAAGTCCCGTCGGAGTGAGTCGAACACTCAACCTGCCGGTATCTACTTCAACTGTTGAAGTCAACAAGCTACAGCCGGCCGCTCTGGCCATTGAGCTACGACGGGTTTAACAATATTAAATTAAATTTATATTACATAAAAATTATTAAGCATTTAATTAAAAATAGATATAAAAGATATATAGTTTAATAATAAAGTTAAAAAGGAATTGATTGAAATGGCAATGGTGCGAAAAGGAACGGCTGAAAAGAAAATAAGCCAAAGGCTTATAAAAGAGGAGTATGCCATTCCTATAATATTTTACAACATAAAAGATAGAATAATAGAAGTATCGCAAAAACCCAACTTCTTCGACATTCTGCTTGTTGTATCAGTATTCACTGCGCTCGTTGTAGCATTCCCTTTTTATCCCATACCCGTGTTTATCCTTATTCTAATACTCTTGTTCATGGCCACACTATACCATCCGTTTCTCGGGATTATAGCATTGATTGCGGCGATATTTCCTATTTTTATTTATCAAATGCCGATATTCGCGTGGGTATTCCTATTCATAGCTAGCATGGTAATGGTATTTGGGTATATACATTACAGGACAATGCTCTTTTCCCTGCTTTTGATATCTTTGTCGTTTTCGCAATTAGGGTACATCTTTACCATACCTGCCTTTATATTCGGAATACTCATAATCGGAAGAAAACGCTCAATGGTAATGGCAGCTATTTTTATTTTCAGCGTGGTAAGTTTTTCAGGAAGTTCCGGGCTACAGAATACAGGATATGTGTTATACGACAGCAGCGTTGCAGGCAATAACATTTCGCAGTACATGGTTCCTAACAACCCCCTTCCATCCTTATCTAATTTTAGCAGTTCATTTGCAAAATCACTTTCATTATTTGCAAGTACAAAGGTCATGAGCAGCATTCCAGCAGCCATTTCAAGCATGTTTTCTCCGCTAATCAGGCAACCCCTTTACTTGGTACAACTTTCTCTTCTCATAATACTTATCATATTTATAGATTCATATGTGGTAAACAGCAGGACAAAATATAAAGGCACGGAGGGGGCAATATTCGGAATCGGCTATCCCTTAATCTATATTTTATTGTCTTTGCTGGGCAATTACAGCGGGAGTTATATCACTCTTATAATAGCCGCTTCTGTTGCCCCCGCAATCCTATATGTTCTCGAATTAAACAATATCAATATAATAAAAGCGCTTGACGTAAGAAAACACGACGTAAGAATGAAATTTGGCGAGGCGTTTGAGGATCTGCAGATGGAACAGTCTACAGAGACCTTTGCCGATATAGGGGATTATGAAAATACAAAAAAAGAACTTAAAGAGGCAGTGCTTAGCCCCTTGGAAAGCAAGGGAATAGCAAGGGCATACAACATGAAAGTTATAAAAGGGATTATCTTCTTTGGTCCTCCAGGGACAGGAAAAACAATGATGATGCGTGCGCTGTCCAATGAGATACACGTCCCATTCTTTTATGTCAAGGCATCAACAGTCATATCCTCGTTTTCAGGCGAAAGCGAAAAAATAATCGCAAAGATATTTGCAACTGCCAAAAAGCACCAGCCATGCATACTTTTTTTTGACGAAATCGATTCGATAGGGATGAACAGAGAAATGGAAACGGATGCAACGCGGAGAAATACCCTGTCCCAGATACTTGTTGAAATGGACGGTTTTCAACCGAATGACAAGGTAATTGTAGTTGGTGCAACAAACAGGCCAGATTTACTGGATAAAGCGCTTGTGAGACCTGGAAGATTCGACAAAGAAATCTATATGCCCGTTCCGCCTCCCGAAGCAAGAAAAGAAATATTCAAGATATACTTAAAGAAACTTCCGCTGGGGAATCAAATAAACATAGACGAACTTGTCGAAAAAACTGAAAGGTTTTCCGGAGCCGACATAAAGGCATTATGTAATACCGTTGCGCAGGTCGTTTCGCAGGAGGCTGTTTTAAAGCACAAGATATTGCGCATAACTCAAAACGACCTGCTAAACATAATTTCATCAACAAAACCCTCGACTTCCTTGTCCCAAATAGAAATATACGAAAAGTTTAGGATAGACTTTGAGAGATCCATAAACGGCGAGGATGTCAAGAATATGGTGGAGGAAGAGGTTGATTTGGACAAAGTAATTGGAATGGACGACGCCAAAAAAGCATTGGAGGATGCGATACTGCTTCCAATGAAGAACCCAGAAATGATTAAAAAATATAATATAAAACCGATAAACGGGATATTGTTGTTTGGACCTCCGGGAGAAGGAAAGACAATGCTTATGAAGGCGGCTCTGCACGACGAATCTCTTAAAAACATAACCATGATAGAACTGGATGGATCGGAATTGGTTCATGAAGGTTTAGATAGGGCAATTGAAACTATAAAAGACACGTTTAACAGAGCCAGGGAAAACGAGCCTGCAGTTATATTCATTGACGAAATCGATGGGATAACATCGTCAAGGGAAAAGGCAAGCGAAGAAGGAATACAGATAACGGACGAATTTCTTAGGCAGATGGACGGCATAACAAAACCTTTTTCCATAATAATTATAGCGGCGACAAACAGGCCTGACGCACTGGATCCTGCAATATTGAGGGCAGGAAGATTCGACAAACTCATATTTGTTAAGCCGCCGAATGCAAGTGAAAGGGCAGATCTTTTCAATCTTTATATCTCTGGTTCGCCTTCGGAAAATATTGATTACAAGGAACTCGGTGAATTTACCGAAGGGTACAGTGCGGCCGACATAGCTGCGATATGCAGGGAAGCCAAAACCATTGCAATGAACAAAGCGATAAAATCAGGGAAGGAAATTCCGATATCAATGGAAGACATAAAAGAGATATTAAAAAAGGTAAGACCTTCAACACCTCCAAATGTTCTAAACCAGTACCTGTCATTTTTGACAAGATACGGCCAGAGATGAACGATATGTTTTCTTTAAATATTTTCTAATTACAAAACTGCATGTTTTTATATTTTTAAGTAAGATACAAATTGTGATGATTTAATATTCTGAGCAATGCGATGATGAAGATCTTGAGTACTGAGTGGTTTAATGCCAAAAATACCAAAAACAGTAATAAAGGAATTAGTTAAGGATAGGGGTCTTAGGCTAAATGAAAAGGCAGCCGACGCCATCACAAAGATTCTCGAGAAAAAAGCCAAGGAAATAGCCGAATACGCCGTAAAGAACGCAAAAAAAAATAACAGGGAAAAAATAACAAAAGAGGATATTGAGGCATATATAATGAAATATGGTGACTGAATGGGCGAACCTGAAAATGTATATATTGCATTAAGTAAGGATGGCAAATTTCGTGTAGATTATGTTTCTAATGGCAAATGGCTTATAGAAGAATTCGAAACAATAAAGGATAAAGGAATTCTAGAAACAACATACAACGCAAACGGAGAGGTCTTAAATCAAAAACTTTTAAAAGGTGAAATATCCATGTTGGTCAATTCCTTCACATCAAATCCTAACAGTAAAATCTTAACAAAGGATTATGAAGAAATCAAAATAACTAGACCCTGCCCCGTATGCAAAAAAGGCGCAATAAAGAAAGAAAAAATATCTATCCCAATCATACCTACATATATCTGCGATTCATGCGGCTCAAAAAGTTATAATCTTACCGACGAATATTTGTCAAAACTTGCATACGAAAATATACATTTATTTTCTAATCTTGAGATAAAAGAGCTAAAAGAGAATAACCAGAAATTCATGAAGGAGCTTAAAGAGTATATAATAAGAATATTTGCATCCAAACATATAACAAATATAAAATAAATATGTATTTAAAAAGGCGATAAAATGATGATATCTGAGCTTTACGGAAAACAAATAATAACAAACAGCGGGAGGATTGTGGGGTTGGTTGAAGATGTAATTCTTGATTTTGAATCAGGAATGGTTGCAAGTCTGCTGCTTACAAAAGTAGAAGACCTGATGAGAGGAGAGACCACCGCATTAAAAATTGCAAAAAACAGCGTAAAATATGCAAGAGTAAAAAATATATCGGAAAGCATAATAGTAAGCGAAAGTTGAAAACACAATCAATCTGTTGAAACTTCCCTAGGTATGTTTGGCCTTTCCTTTACAAATATCCTAGAACCACAATAGGGGCATCTTAAAGCGCCTTCTTCCTGGGCAAGTTTTTTCTTGCATTGTGCACACACATAAGTCATAATATCACTTTATATCATTATATTATATAAATTTAAAACTCATTCTTTAATCTGGCTCTTGAGCCATTTTATGAAATCCTTGTGCAATAAAGACAAAGAGGTGTCTATTACGCGTATCTTTAGCAAAGCCTTGTATTCATTATCATTTAGTTCCAATATAGGGGTATAATTTTCCATTTTTGTATAATGAACTTCCATCCAATGGATCCTCCCGGCAAGATACTCTTTTATTATATCCCTTGTCATAGGCATTGAAGAGAAGCTGAATAATATTCCATCACACCAGTATAAAGGCATGTTGCCTGATGGAGTAATCCTTTCCCTTAATAAGTCATCATAATTTATGCTCACTATTTCATGAATTACCACTTCCTGTATCGGGGAAAAATAGATTTTTGTCAATTCTACACCTATTTATTTTCGTTTATTTTCTTCTTTTCTATTTCTTTTATAAGTTTCCTTGAAATTTCGCCTGGCGGCGTACTCATAATGTAAGCGCCTCCGGAGTATATTTTGTCGCAATGTGTGCATTTCCATATTCCCGTATTTACTCTTTTGACAGAAACACTGCCGCACGACGGGCATTTGTACGATGCGTTCTTTACTTTTTGCACTGCCATATACTGCTTTCTTATTCCAGCTCCATTCCTTATTCCTGAATTTGCCATTAAAATCACCCTTATTCATTTTGAATTATCTTCTTAAGTTTGCCGTAATGTTCAAACGAATTGTCTAAAAGTTTTTCTATTTCACTTTTATCAAAACTTCCATTCAGGCCTTTCTGCATGGCGCGTATATTTTCGCCGTCGGTAGCAATTGTTATCCTAGCGTTTGCCACCTTTTCCTCATTGCCGTCCATGTCCAATAATAAATAATTGTCTATCTTTCCGAATGTCGTCGATGCAACTATATTATCAACTTTCAATTTTTTAACTCTTTCCTTCATTATTGCTTTTCCGTCCTCATATTTTGGGACTTTTGTATCGAGCAAAGCAGACATTGCAGCAATTTCGCCAGCATCAAGAAGATTGCCATCGTAATTTAGCACGTATAAATCAACGAATACTGTCCATGCTTTACCTTCTTCAATAAATAAGCTCTTCAAGTCTATGCAGTTACCTGCTCTTATTCCCCTGTCTACAACTCTGGCAAACTCTATCGATTCAGGAGTCGGCGGACCAGTTTCGTATTCTGCAGAAGCGAAAGGCAGCAACTCGGCATTTATTATTAAGTTTCCCTGATCTGGAGTATCTTCCATAGGTGATTCAAGAACAAGTTTTACCGCAGCAAGAACCTTCGTACCGCCTAATTCAATTTCAGCAGAGCCTTCAGCGTGGTCTATTGTCCCTCTCTTTATTCTTATATCTCTAAATTCAAGCATTCCTCTAGAATCTGCTCTTTTTCCCTCATTTAAAAATCCTTTTATATAACTTTCTTTTAAAGCGTCGGCAATTTCCATTATTTCACCACTCATTTTTCATTTATATTCTTATAACACCTTTCAAGGGCATCTTTCTGTATTTTATGTATCTCCTTTCCAGATTCAAGCGCCATCTCTATCGCTTCATCAAACTGTTTTCTTGTGAATCCGCCGTCCATCTGGAGAAGCAATATATTGTTATTTCTAGGAGAAACCGCAATTGGCATGTCGGCATCTGAATAATTATCTTCCAGCATATCCACATCTACCACTATATGCTCGTCTATTCTGCCTGCGGATACTGCATATATCAAATCCTTCATAGGTATTCCGGCATTAGCCAGTGCCACAGCGGCTGCGGTTATGCCTGCAGCCCTAGTACCCCCATCACTCTGGAGTATTTCCATGTATATATCTATCTCGCCTCCAGGGAATTCATTAAGTAGTATCACGTTTTCAAAAACTTCTTTTGCAACCTTGGATATCTCAGTAGCCCTTCTGTTAGGCCCCGTCCTCCCATGCTCTTCAAGGGAAGAAAAAGGTGCCATTGCATACCTACATTTTATTATTGCCTTGTTCGGATCCGCAAAGTGTTTTGACGTTGCTTCCTTTGGTCCGAAGACCGCTGCAATTACCTTATTGTTTCCCCATTCCAAATAAGCCGAGCCATCCGCATTCTTTAGTACGCCAGCTTCTATTTTCAAGTTTCTGAGCTGGTTGAAATCCCTTCCATCAAGTCTTTTTCCATTTTTTAAAAGTTCCGGTTTGTTAAGCGATGAAGCCATTTTTACACCTTATTTTTTTCCTTTTGCATTAACTTTTTTTCAATCATTTCTTTCACTTTGTCGGTAAGCCCTGAAACATGCGATTCCTTTTCCACCATTTCTATTGCAGACATCACTATATCCTCGTTTTCTCCCTTTACCCATACGCTTCCATTTTTCCCTACAATGATTTTGGTTTTTGTCAATTCCGACACCATATTTACCATCGTATTTTCCCTGCCTATAAATCGCGGTATTCTTGCAAGTTTCATGTTTATTATCGTTCCTCCGATTAGGGTTCTGGGTTGGACAAGTATGACGGTCTTTCCGTATTCTATGTCCTTTACTCTTGCGGATATTATATCTCCTTCATTGAAGGAATATTTTTCATATTTGCCCTCTATTAATAATCCTTTTCCAAAATATGATAATTCAATGTTGTATACTCTGTTCCTGCTTCCGGATACCGTTCCAATCACAATATCTTCAACGCGGGGCATTCCCCCTCCTTCCAGCACGGCAAAATTCTTCCTTTCATTGTCAAAAATCGCAACTGTAGAAACATATGTTGCTCCGTTTTCCACATACGTGCCATTCATCTTTTTCGGCTCGTCAAAAAGCTTTTCTCCCGGTATCATCAACATTTTTATAAAAACACCTTGTTAACTCAATATTTTTGCCTCTACTCTCCCTTCAGTGGCCTTGTTTATCTTGTCAAAAAACTCGGACTGCATTCCTGCCGGGAATTCGACCAATACCTTAAGGCTTCCATCGGAAAGCCATTCTTCTGATTTGATTCCGAATCGTTTAAGTATACCATAGCACCTGTTCGCCGCATCCGGTGGGATTATAACCTGCACCTTTGACGTTGAAAATTTTATTGGAAGTATCGCACTTATCTTGTTTACTATGAAATCAATTTGTGCGGTTGCGCTCTTTAACGGGTCTATAGTGATCTTGGCCTCTTTCATCGCATTCTCAATCCTTAAAGGAGGATTCGGGGTGTTTGTTCTGGGATCTATTGAATTTGTTGCTATTATATTTATTACCTGTTTTCTTTTTTCTTCGATCATCCTGCTCCTTTGTTCAGTAGTCAGGGGTATCTGGCTGTTTTTTAATATCACTTCCACAACCTTTGCCAGTTCGGTTGTTCCAAAACTCTTTTTTATTTTTTCCTCGCTTTGTCTTTCCCCTTTTTTTGCGTCCTTGAATATCTCATCTATATTGATGACAGACAGGGGATCGCTTCTCTTTCCATTTAGGTATTCATAAACAAGTTCTGAATCTACGAGTATTTCAAATGTTTCATTGTTTTTGGTGTATCTAACCGTTACCTCTTTTGACATCACAACCACAGCAAATTCTTTTCATTCATAAATATTTTGATATTTGGTCCATTGTAAACGTAGCGTATCCGCTCTTTTTGTCTATTGTCGCTATTTCGACATTGTCACTTACGAGTTTTTTATCGCTTAATTTTGCTATTATCCCGACAGCCAAGGATATTGCATCGCCAATTTTTATATCGTCTTTATACTCTTTAATCAGTGTTTCTTCGGCTGCCTTTTTCCCTACGCCTATTGCGTCCGCCCTATATCCAAGAAATGCGGCTCCGGGATCCACTTCGAATAATCTTGGCTTCGTATCTATTCCTCCTATAAGCAAGGATATCGCATAAGGCCTCAATCCTCCGTACTGTGTTGCCATTTGCATCTCTTCCGATATGTCCCTTGCAACCGTCTCGACAGATTGCGTTTCATCGTAAATCATTCTATGCGTCTGAGTCTTATTCCGCATCATGTTTATTATCCTCAAGCCGTCTGAAGCCATACCTGAATATGTCGCCCCTATATACGAATCCACTCTAAATACTTTTTGCAAAGAGCTCGGAATTGCCAATGGCGCATTTATATCCTTATGTGCCACAAATATGACTGAATCCTCTGCGAGCATGCCTATTGTCGTTGCACCTTTTTTTACTGCCTCTTTTGCGTATTCTACTTGAAATAATCTTCCGTCTGGACTAAACATCACTCCCCTATCATACGCCTGTATATTCGGATACATAAATTTCACCTTTGATTAATAAAAATCGTATAGTAACAGTTGAAAAGAAATAATAAGATTTAAATTCAATTAATTTGTAATTTTTATAATACTTTAGGATATTAAGGTTTATAAAGATTTGTGTAATACACGAATAAATCTATATAAGAACCCAAAAATTCCAGACAACAAAGCAAACTTTAACGTTTTGCTTTTTGGCTATCATCTCCACCTCATTTCTTTTTTCTTCTTAAATAATAACATTTTAAACAGGTATCAAAACCGCTTTTATTCTTTATCTCAGCCAGCAGGGCCCATTTCGGCCAGTGTTTTTCTATCAGGTAATCAAGGCTGAACCTGCTTGGTCCGAAACTCGCATTGAATACCATAAGGCACAGGAATACAATTGCGTATATTATTCCGGTTCCTATATCTGTCGAGCCAGGTTCATATGCTCCCCAAAAACCTTCAGGTATTGCCCAAATGAAGAAACTCAGCAGGAATCCTTCCTTCCCATGCCAATTTTCTCAAAAAACCGAAAATCAGAGCAAAGGCAAGCGTAAGCTCCAGCGTACCTATCATATAAACAAAGAATGCAGGATTTGAAGAAACTATATTTGACCAAAAGGTGAACCAGCCACCAAGCCATGCAGGTTGGCCTGCTCCTGCCTGAGCTATCGCGGTAGAGAATGTCTCTGTCATTCCAGGCATAAACTTAATGCACCGTCTACGCCCCACACAATTCCAAAAACAATCCTAATTGTGGTTTTTATTCCCCAAACATTATTGTAGAACCAATTGTCGGTCGGTATCGGCATGTGCTCACTAATTATAATAGAAATGAACAATATAAAAAGATTTTAGAGCCAATAACTTTGTTGATTTAGTTTTACTTTATCAAATTTTTAAGACTTTATCAACAAAATTCGACTTTTTCAATAAAGCCGGAGCCAATGGCGATGAAGAGATAATATTTTATAACTAATCAAAAAGAACATTTATTTTATAATCACTATTATAGGTAAGATGAGCAGCCTCAACGGGCAGCTATTCGCTGCAATAGGGTCAGGCAGTGTCGATGAGGTAGTTGTGCTTCTAAAGAAAGGTATCAAGTCCGAATCACAGACACTGAGTCATTATTTACAACATAGGCGTAATCTCCATTGGGTGTGATCGCAATTCCTTCCGGACTGTCACCGTCAGGGATCGTTTTAACTACTTTATTCGTTGATGTGCTGATAACAGATACTGTGGCGCTATCTGTAACATAGGCGTAATCTCCATTGGGTGTGATCGCAATTCCTACTGGAGTATCATTAATAGCAATAGGGATTGTTTTAACTACTTTATTCGTTGATGTGCTGATAACAGATACTGTGCCATTAATGCCATTACTACTATCTGTAACATAGGCGTAATTTCCATTTGGCGTGATCGCAATTTCATATGGAAAACTATCGAAACCGATAGGAATTGTTTCTACTTTATTCGTTGATGTGTTGATTACTGATACCGTGCCACTCCCAAAATTCGTAACATAGGCGTAATCTCCATTTGGCGTGATCGCAATTCCTGTTGGAGTACCATTGACATCGACAGGGATTGTTTTAACTACTTTATTCGTTGATGTGCTGATAACAGATACTGTGGCATTACCAGCATTCGCAACATAGGCGTAATCTCCATTTGGCGTGATCGCAATTCCTGTTGGAGTACCATTGACATCGACAGGAATTGTTTCTACTTTATTCGTTGATGTGCTGATAACAGATACCGTGCCATTAACAAAATTCGCAACATAGGCGTAATCTCCATTTGGCGTGATCGCAATTCCTGTTGGAGTACCATTGACATCGACAGGAATTGTTTCTACTTTATTCGTTGATGTGCTGATAACAGATACCGTGCCATTAACAAAATTCGCAACATAGGCGTAATCTCCATTTGGCGTGATCGCAATTCCTGTTGGAGTACCATTACCATTAATAGCAATAGGGATTGTATCAACTAGCGAAGGTGTTGTAGTTACAGATACATTTGCATTAGATGGTCTAACTGTTGTGGTTAAAGAGGGTCTAACTGTTGTAGTTACAGACACATTTGTATTAGAGGGTATAACAAAAGAAGTTCCAAGGAATAGTGTCAGCAGCGCTGCTCCCA
>JAJZVQ010000010.1 GCA_021845575.1 Microcaldota archaeon
TGAAGAACCAGCCTGAATTGGGTGATTCTGATAAAGTGACGCTTGTTCCCGGTTTATAATAATGAGTTCCGACTGATGGTCCTGTAGAACCTCCTTGCGAAGGATTTGCTGACATAGTAAGCTGAGTCCTGTAGAAATTTGCAACCTCAGAAATATTACTGTTCATCGTTATCTTTGCTGATGATGATGTTCCTGTATAACTGCCATTTCCTATTCCTGTCCAATTTTTGAAGAACCAGTTTAATGATGGAATTGCAGATATCGTTACATTTGTATTCATGATATACGAGCCATTTCCAGGTGAAACCGTTCCTCCTTGTGATGGAGTTGCCTTTTCGCTTAAATCATAATAGGTATAGAAATTCGCAGTTTCGGTCATGTTTGCGTTCATTGTAAGGGTTGGCGAAGGAGATACACCCGTATAGCTGCCGCTTCCAGTTCCTGTCCAACTTCTGAAGAACCAGCCTGAATTGGGTGATTCTGATAAAGTGACGCTTGTTCCTGGTTTATAGTAATGGGTTCCGACTGATGGTCCTGTAGAACCTTCTTGCGCCGGATTTGCTGACATAGTAAGCTGAGTCCTGTAAAAGTATGCTGTTTCAGTTATGTTTCCATTTATTGTGATGTTTGGATCTGCAGTTCCAGTATAGCTACCGTTTCCTATCCCAGTCCAGTTCTTGAACCACCAGTTTGTGTTGTTGGTTGCAGTTATCCTTACAATTGAAAAAGTGTTATATAATCCGCTTCCTGGCGATGTTGTTCCTCCAACCGTTGGGTCGGGATTTTCGATAAGATTGAATTGTAATGGGTATATTTTTACTATTGTGCTGTTGCTCACATTTCCATACGCTGCAGTTACCTTAATTGTTTGGGGTGTACTTGAAGACAATGAACTGTATGCAGATCCATAACTGTTGACAAAAGGTTGATTTGGATTAAGAAGTGTATTTGAGGTATTTGTACTTAGATTAACAACTGCCTGTCCTAGGTTTATCTTATAACCCAACACGTATAATGTCGCGTTCAAAGGATCTGATTGGTTTAGCAGAATCACGGGATATTTTGCTTTTAATGTTATGGAAGTGGATATAGGGATTGTTTGCTGCGCCCTTGCGAAGAAATTTCCATAATAAGTCTGCGTTGGCGTTGTGCTGCATTGCGATTCGTTGAAGGTGCTTAAAGCGGCGCAGTCCTTCTGGATTGTGTATATATTTCCTGCTTCAACCTGCCCTATATAAGGGCTCAGTGTAGGCATATTCACAATACAAAGAGCGCTTCCTCCGGGAAGTACAAAACTTGGCTGGCATGATTCGGTCGTGTTTACTCCGTTAAGTGAAATTTCCAATTGAGGATCGAGAATAGGATACTCCTGTATGTTGCTTATCAAGACCGCAAACTTTGTCACATGCGAAGTCGTGTTTGTCATCAATATCATATCAACGCAATTCACATTATTTTGAAAAGTACAATGATTTGGCGTAATTTTTTGAGGAGCAAAGATGAAAAAGAAAAGAAGAGCCATGACAATTACAATAATCAGGATGGCCATTGCATATGTCATAAGGAAATCCATCGCACTCTGCGATTCTGTTTTATGACGGTGTTTAACCCCTAAACTGCTCCTCTTTTCTTTCATAAGATTCATAATTATTAAGAAGGTAAAAGTTTAATAATCTTATGTTGAACGCCCTCTCCACAGTAAAACGGCAGTTGTTATGAATTTTTCTAAAAGATATGATACAAGAATGTGTTTTGGATTCCAGACAATGTTTATCATAAAATTTATTTGAGGTATAAGTTGATTGACGCACTTTGCCGAAAGGTTATTAGATTTCTTAATGTTAAAAACAAGTATGCTAAAACAAATAAACAATGAAAATAAAAATGGAGGCAAAGAGAAAACCGGTGTCGTTTTATTGGCTGCAGGAGCCGGAACCCGATTTGGGAAGGACAAAATATTTTTTGAACTGGCAGGAAAACCTGTAATTGCTTGGTCGCTTGATGTTTTTGAAAAGTTTCCGTTTGTATCCGAAATTGTTCTGGTTTTTAATAAGGATAATATGAAAAAAGCGAGAGCGTTTCTCAAAGAAAGAAATTACAAAAAAATAAGCGCAGTTTGCATCGGAGGAAAGCGCAGGCAGGATTCGGTATACAATGGATTAAAAAATGCGGGTGATTGGAAATATGTTATTATACATGACGGCGCGAGGCCTTTTATCAATGAAGAGATTATTTTAAGGGGAATGGAAGAAACCAAAAAAACTGGCGCTGCAATAGCTGCCGTTCCTGTAAAAGACACTATAAAAATTGTAAATCCAGAAAATTTAATAGAACATACATTGGAAAGGGATCGCTTATGGGCTGTACAGACTCCTCAAATATTCGATTATGAAACTATCCTGAAAGCTCATGAAATGAACAAAAATGTTAATGTGACCGATGACGCTTCCATGCTTGAGAGAGCGGGTTTTTCTGTAAAAATATTTTTGGGCTCATACAATAACATAAAAATTACCACTCCTGAGGATATAGAGATTGGAAAATCAATAGCAAGCAAACTAATTAGGGGTTGAGGATTTTGATTGGAATAAAGCAGTGAAGAAATTGCTCGTTGAAATTATAAAAAATCAGAAGGCAAAACCAAATAGAAGCGCAGAAGGTGGAAATGACAGTGTTATAACAAAACTGAAATGCAAAAGATTTCAAAGAATGATTTTTATCTTTTATATCCTAAAATATTAAAGATAATTTATTAAATATATAGTTTTAATACTAATTAGTTTTTGGTGTATCTATGCAACAGGAAAGACCGTTTGATTTGCTAAACAAGGTAACAGGACAAAAGGTATTCATACGATTGAAGAATAATGTCAGTATAAGGGGAAGAATGAGCTCGTTTGACGCACATATGAATATCGTGCTGGAAGACGCTGAAGAGCTTGACGGCGGGGATCTTAAGGCAAAACTTGGGACAATCCTGCTTAGAGGGGGCAATATAATATTTATATCGCCCGCATGATTTATTTTATGGGCTCCTAGCGCAACGGTAGTGCGCCTGCATGGCATGCAGGAGGTTGCGGGTTCAAAATTATTTCTAATAAATAGAAATTATGAAAATCCCGCGGAGTCCATTCTGCTTTTATGGATATTACAAAAATTTGAAGTTGATGAATTTCGGATGTTACTGCAAGATGCATGATTTCAGGATTATGCTTGCATCACAAACGCAGCAGGTAAAAATTCCTGTAAAGCTCTTTTCCTTTTTTCATCCCGTGCAGCGTATAAGACCTTTTCGGCTTTAGCTTGTATGCGGCGAAGAATTCGTTCGCGACCTTCTTGTCGCTTATATAAACATCGTAGCCTTCGTTGATATCCTCTTTCTTTGTTACAAAGGCGCCGTTGGCGTTTACAAATCCTTCTATCGAATAAAGCATCTGCTTTATCAGGAACTTGTCCCCTCTAAGCTGTATCACCGCTTCGAAATAACCGGATTTCTTCCTATCGCATTGCTGGCACGTCTTGAACTTCCATTTTAGGTTTATATCATACCTAAACTTCGCTTTGTTGCCGTCGACCGTGCAGACAACATTGAGTGACGCTTTCTTTTTGTCGAAATCGATTACGGTTACGTGCTTTTTCAATAACGACGTCAATTCCTCTGCAAGCGACTCCTTGCTTACCTTTTTGTATTGGCCTAAAACATTCATCCTTTCGCAGAACCTGCATGTATATACAGTCTCTGTTTCCGGCATTTCTTCCTTGATCTTTTTCGTGACGCATTCATAGCAGAACTCGCCTATAAAAGGGATTTCTTCACTTGATTTTCCACACGTCGGACAGTAAATTTTCATAATTTCATCTTTTGATTTTTATGGCTGAGGTACAAATTGTGCATGTATAATTAGATGCCGATTCAAACTGAAGGAAATATAACTTTATAAAATATATAAACCTTAAAATATAAAAGATATGGTATTGAAGCATGTCTTTTTTTCTTCAAATCTTCAAAGATGTGTCTGCTTAACAATATGCTCATTCGGAGAAATGCCTGCTCAGCAGCGCTCCGTATGCGGGTCTTGTTACAAAAACTCCTAGCAACGCTCCTATTATAGTGGCTTCGGAAAATCCTATCACGTCAACCAATGATGTGGAAAAGAACAGCGGAAGCATTGCTATCACGAGAAGCGCCGCATCTGCCCACACGATGTAAAAGGCTTTCCCCAACAGGCCTTTTGATGTGGCGTATTCATTTCCATGTGCCACTATCTCGTCTGTTATTATTATCTGCGCGTCAACTCCTGTTCCCACTACCGCAATCATTCCTGCGACCGCAGCCAAATCTATGCTCCCCACCAATCCTATTATCGATACTATTATGAAAAGCTCTGTAAACGTAGTAAGCAGAATCGGAATTACAAGGAAAGGTTTTCTATAACGCAGGGTTATGAATGTTGACACTGCAACCACCGAAAGCAGCCCTATTATTCCACTCACATAAAGCGCCTGCGTGCCTAAAGTAGGGGGAATCGTGGTCGGGGTCTGGGGTATTACTTCTACGGGCAGCGCACCTCCGTTTAGAATGCTTGTTATCGTCTTTTCCTGATTTGCGGAATATGTAAATTGTTGGGAAACGGACATGGTAGGCGGAGCGACTCCTGTTATCTCGTAGCTGTCTCCTACGCTGCCATTTGTTACTGAAGGGTTGAGAATGGGGGCGGAAAGAAGACCTATAAGGCTCCAACTGTCTATGCTTGCATTGCCGAATCCTAAAGAAGTGAATTGGGGGGTCATGTTGGTGTTGCTTTCCAAGACAACCGTAAGATTCATGGACTTCAACTTGTTTATCAATGCCGGATTAAGATTGTAGCTCGCCAAAACCGTCTTGTATTGCTTGTGCGCCGAAAAGAAGTTTTCTATGTTTGTCGTGCTGTAATTAGAATTGGTCGCTTGCAATAATGGAATTGTACTGTTTTGCAGCGAAAGCACGCTTTCCATGATGCTTAGCGTTTTGTTTGGCTGGAGCTGTTGAGAATTATTCAGCAATATGGATTGGTTCATGACTATTGCAGTGTTAAGAGGTCTGTCAAGAAACATATACAATGGCTGGTTTGCCTGCCCGAAAACCGCTTTTGCAAACTTGCTCGTAGCCGACTGAGTTATGAAAAACGTGACGCTCCATAAAACTGTATTATTTGACTGCGACGGAGGAATGGAACCGACGCTTCCCTTTAATATATCTGCGCCATTCAACGCCTCTTTGCCATTGACTACCGCAAGAAATCTTCCCTGGCTTTGTATGATATTTATAGTCTGATTAATATCGCTTTTTGTTTCCGATGGTATTATGACATAAACCTCTGAATTCCCGATACCCTCTACAGTGACCTGTTTTAACCCGAAAGTGGAAACTCTTTGATTCAGATCGCTTATCAGCGACGCCATGGTTGTGGCATTGACGCTGTGCTCAAGCAGTATGGGGATTTCAGTTCCTCCGCTGAATTCTATTCCGAAATGAAGACCATAATAAACGTCGAAGATCGCGAGAGCGGCGATTATCGCTACAAGCAATATTATTCTGGTATCCTTCAAATAGCTTATCTTGCTCATTTAATCCCCTCCTTTCTTTTCTTATACCACAATACCAATACCGTATCGCCAAACCATGTCGTGAATATGTCTCCGACCAATCCTGCGAGCACTACGCCCGCTATTTCGTAATATGTCTGTATAAAACTGATATATGAAATTATGAAAAGAATTGCAAATACCATAATCGCGGTCGCAGTCATTGTCAGCCCTGTCTTCATGCTCGAGTGCGCCCTTTCCTCTGCTGTGCCCTCGTTCCTTTTCAATATCCTTATCGATGTCAATACGTCTGTATCCATTGCATATCCGATAAGCATCAAAAGGCCTCCTATCGAAGCTATTCCAAGAGGAATTCCGAACAGGCCCATTGCGCCTAACGCGACTATTATGTCGTTTGCCGCACCGAATACCACTGCAATTGACGGCACTACCGTTCTGAATATAATGAACACCACTATGGCTATCAATATAAATGCCACTATCACTATCTCCTGAAGCTGGCTCAGGAAATACGCGCCCAGAGTGGCGGTTACGGTTTCATAGGAATAATCGGAAAATGGGACTAAGGATCGCAGAACCGAGATAACCTTGTTTTTATAGTTCAGGTTCGCATTGTTCATGGCATTGGTCGCCGAACTTATCATGCTTGACGGGCTTGTCGCATTATAAGTTGTATTTGTGATTCCCTTCAAAGACAGGAATTCGTTTGATACCGAAAGGTTGAGCGATTTTAACGCGGCGCTTTGATTATTTTGCAGCGAGCTAAGCATCGAAGCGAGGGTCTTGTTATTAGGTTCGTTTGCAAGGGCGTTCTGGATGTCGGCGATCTTAAACGTTGCTTGCGTGTAATTGTGATAATAGGAATACGCGGCAAGAAGATAATTGTTCGCATTTGCGATGCTGGTGTTTGACACTATTGTTACGGATACGCCTCCAGGCGCCTTTGCGATACTGGCCTGCGCACCAGGCAGCTTCGAATTTATTGCGTTGGTTAGGTTCTTTGTATTTATTATTGCATTTGTCTGTAATGTTACGGATATACCGCCCTTAAGCGAAGAATCGAGCTGGATATGGGGTATGAAATAAAGGCTGATAAGAAGCAAGGCTATTGGTATTATAAAGAATAGTTTGTAATGCTTGCTTTCATACATATTCATAAGAATCAATTAGAAAGAATAAAGAGTGACAAAACTAAAAAAATAAGAAAAAGAAAAAAATAAAAGGACTATTTATCCGTATGCTTTGATAAGTTTAAGGTGCAGTGACGATGCAAATCCGAATACTATCACGAATATAGACAGTATAGCCAACGAATATCCTATTATCAGTTGGGTGTTATACAATGTAAGTGTGAATATACCTATGACAAAGATGTATATTCCCCAGTATACCGCCTTGTATATCTCCCATCCCGAATGTTTCTCTTTATAATGCAACATTCTCTTGTAGAACAAATCCGGATCTACAGAGATTACGTTTTTGCTTTCCACTTTCTTTTTTTCAGCCATAATATCACTTCATAAATATAACAAAAGAAAACCTTAAATAGTTTATTGATATTATTCGCAGTGGGAAGTCGACTTTTATATCAGCATTGTTTCCGCATTTTTGCAATATATAATTATTTCGGCACTGCACAAGGTTCATGTTTATTTAGTATACAACTAAGCAGAGATAGAATAAGCTGCAATTTTTTTACCCGTACAAGTTTGTCCTTCGAAATCATAAACTTTATCTTTTAAACGTGAAATTCTTTTGGTGTGCATTTTTTAATAGTCTTTGTCTTTTAATACAAAATCCTGTTTGGCTTTTGTTATAACAGGTTTTATATTATTGTAATGTTGATAAAGCAGCATAAAATATTAATATATATTAATATATTTTTGTTTTTATAAAAATAATGGTTATAACAAAAGGTCTGTCAATGAAAAATGCTCCGCACAAGAAACTCCAGAGCGCGATGGAGTACCTGATGACATATGGATGGGCAATACTGATTATCGCAGTTGTCATCGGAGTTCTTTATGCAATGGGAATTTTCAACAGTTCGGGGCTTCTCGGAAGTTTCTGCACTGCGCAGACAGGATATTTCTGCGTTAATCCTATATTGTCTACAAACTCTCCGACGCTGAACGTCACAATCGGTCAAGACACAAGACTTGAATGGCCTGCGTGGAAGATATTCGCTGTAAGGGGAACTGCATTTAACGCGAGCAGTCCGAACATCACCGGTTCTGGTGCATTCTACAATGGGGAAAAGCAGATAGTGGCAATCCCATTAAACAGCATTCTTGGAAACTACATTCCTATCGGAACTCCTTTTTCAGGGTCATTATGGGCAGAATACTGCAACACTCCGAACTGCAACACGCCTGATCAGGTCTCTGAAATAGGAATATTTTATACAAAGGCGGCGAAGTTGGGATATGTGACAACATCTGTTTTAACTTCTTCGATATCGACAACTTCAACTACCTCAACATCAACCACTTCTACCGCAACGACAGCACCAACCACAACCATTGTACCTTCAGGAATAATTTATTCAGTTCCAATAACTCTTACAAATTCACAATCATCAAACACCCCTGCGCCCTTCCAGCAGATGGTAAATATAAGTGAGAGTACATACTCCTCTTACCTTACCTACAATGGCAACTCCGCGAATTTTGAATACTACATATTAAGCGGAAATACTGTAAGTGTTCTTCCTGCATGGATTGAAAGCAACAATTCAGGAAAGCTAATAACGTGGGTAAAGCTTCCCAATGGGATACCTGCAGAGTCAAGTATAACAATTTACCTTGGATTTGCTTCAACATCATCCAATTTGTTGTCATCGTCAGGTACAACAGGAATAGGAGAAGCGCCGCAGCTGCCCTGCGGTTCAACTGCAACAAGTTCATGCTCAACATACGCGGAATATGACGATGGGGCGAGTGTGTTCAACAATTACTGGAACTTTGCAGGAACTACTACTCCAAACGGATGGGTGCAATCTGGTGTGGGAATTGTACAAAATAATGGTGTTACTGTTTCGGAGAGCACAGGAGATGGAACACTTCTTACTTCAGCAAATACTTATGGCTTGAATGCCAATTCAATTTTGGATTTTTATGGCAGTCTCTCAACTGCATCACAAAATACATATACCTTAGGGGCAGGATACATGACCGGTCCTGGAGGGATTTCAGGTTCTTCATCATCTGATTATGGAGTAGGTGCTGGAATCTGGGGAACGGGAACGAATTGGTACGTACTTAGTGTATCAGGGGGTGCGCAATCTTCTATTGATAGCGGAATAGTGCCTTCAGCAAAAATAGTAAGTATATATTGGGCCACCACTTCTGGTGCAACTATCTCATTTAATTATACAGATCCAAACATTATTACAACAGATATACCAACAACAAAAACACAAATAGGAATAGGTGGAAATAACCAAGAAACCCAAACCATGACCATACAATATATGCGCACCCGCGCCTATCCGCCGAATGGTGTCATGCCAATAAAAAATTTCAAACAAATGCAAAATATAACATATATAAATACTACACCCAATCCCGCTCCATACGGACAAAATATAGCCATTACAGCAACATGCCCAACTGGAGACACATGCACAGTCCAATCTCCATTAGGAGTGACATTGGCAACAGGAACAACTACAGCAACTTATAAAATAAGTGGAGGGTCTGCAGAGGATGCACCTGGTATTTACACTTATTATGCTAAAGATATTAATACAAGTACAATTGCGTTGAAAAATATAACAATACTGCCTCAACCATATACAATTCCAGGAAATTATATTTTTAGAGTTCCTTCAGGTGTTACTTCCTTAACTATAACTGCAGTAGCCGGAGGTGCTGGAGGCGGTGGCGGTGCTGAAGGATACGGAGGAGGTTCAGGTTGGAGTGTTGTAAATAAAAGTTATAGTGTAACTCCTTATGAGCATATCCCTATAACAGTAGGAGCCGCGGGAGGGAGTATTGGGGGGAACACTATTGTAGGCAATTTAGTGACACTACAGGGAGCCATAGGCCAAGAAGGGCAATTATTTGGGGGATATGGAGGGGCTGCACCGTCATATTATTATGGGGGAAATGGAGCTTCTGCAGATCCTGGGTATCCTTTCGGAACAGGAGGAAATGGGGATATATTACAAGTGGGAGGCGGAACAAGCTACGGAGCAGGAAGTGCTACAGGTTATGGAAGCGGCGGAGGCGGTGGCGGCGGCTCAGGAAGTGGTGGTGAAATAATAATAACTGGTTATGTAAAAGGATTTGAAAGCTGCAACCCAACGCCGATGCTTCATATTTATTCTACTCCTATCGAATATGAACAGAATATAACAATTAAATCTAGTATTTACGGACAAAATATAAATATTACAGCAACATGCCCAACTGGAGACACATGCACAGTCCAATCTCCATTAGGAGTGACATTGGCAACAGGAACAACTACAGCAACTTATAAAATAAGTGGAGGGTCTGCAGAGGATGCACCTGGTATTTACACTTATTATGCTAAAGATATTAATACAAGTACAATTGCGTTGAAAAATATAACAATACTGCCTCAACCATATACAATTCCAGGAAATTATATTTTTAGAGTTCCTTCAGGTGTTACTTCCTTAACTATAACTGCAGTAGCCGGAGGTGCTGGAGGCGGTGGCGGTGCTGAAGGATACGGAGGAGGTTCAGGTTGGAGTGTTGTAAATAAAAGTTATAGTGTAACTCCTTATGAGCATATCCCTATAACAGTAGGAGCCGCGGGAGGGAGTATTGGGGGGAACACTATTGTAGGCAATTTAGTGACACTACAGGGAGCCATAGGCCAAGAAGGGCAATTATTTGGGGGATATGGAGGGGCTGCACCGTCATATTATTATGGGGGAAATGGAGCTTCTGCAGATCCTGGGTATCCTTTCGGAACAGGAGGAAATGGGGATATATTACAAGTGGGAGGCGGAACAAGCTACGGAGCAGGAAGTGCTACAGGTTATGGAAGCGGCGGAGGCGGTGGCGGCGGCTCAGGAAGTGGTGGTGAAGTAATAATAACAAATATGTCTAGATGAACGACAAAGTTGTCATTTTACACAACCTTATTAAATTCTTAATCCCAATAAAATGCTATGACAACCAGAAGCAACAGGAAAAAACCTTCAAGGGAAAAACATCCTTACAAAGAAATCAAAAAAACAGAATCGATGTTAGACAAACAGACGATTATATACCTAAGCAAATTCTTCAATAAGGAAATAATAAGCAAACTTGACTTTATAATAGCAAGCGGAAAGGAATCCGATATCTACATCGCGGAATCCGGCAGTTCGGATATTGTCAATGGCGAACCGCATGTAGTATTGAAATTTTTCAGGATAGAGTCTTCGTCTTTCTTCAATATGTCTGATTATATCAATGGGGATCCGAGATTCGTAAAAAATGTGGGAAAATCGAAAGCGAGCATAGTCGCTACATGGTGCAAGAAAGAATTCGGAAATCTGAAGATTGCCGCAGATGCCGGAGTGAACGCACCCAAACCGTATATGTACAATGGCAATATTCTTGCAATGCAGTTTATAGGGACAGACGGAATAAGGGCGCCGCAGTTGAAGGATGTTGCACTATCTGAAAACGAGACAGAGACAATTCTAGAAAGCATAATAAAGGATATAGGCAGGCTTTACAGGGCGAATCTGGTGCACGGTGATTTAAGCGAGTATAATATACTCGTAAAGGAGAAGGTTCCGTATTTTATAGACTTCGGTCAGGCGGTAATGACAAAACATCCGAATGCGGCAGTGTTCTTGAGAAGAGATGTCGCCAACATGCTGAATTATTTTAGAAAAAGATATTCAATAAAAAGGGATTTTGACGAAGTCTACAAATCAATAATCGCGGCGGATTGATTTTATTTGTCCTAATTTCTTTTCATACCCTCATTGATTTTGAGAGTTTCTACGAACGACATCTTCATAGTTTTCTGCAGTACTTCTGAAAGCCTGCATGATCGGTAAAATTTGTCTATGCTCTTGGAATCTGCTTTTGTCTTTGGATTTTTTATCTTTATAGAACACACATCTCTATACGCCTCGATTGAAAGCTTGAATGTATCAAGTTCCTCCGCTTTTCTTATTATCTCGATTTTGTCCATACCTGTCAATGGCCTTAATATCAGCGTTTTTATGCCATGCTGTGTCGCCTGCATATTGTCGATTGTTTGGGAAGCGACCTGCCCTACACTTTCTCCAGTCACAATTGCCTTGGCATCTTCTTTTTTGGCTACCGCTTCGGCATATTTATACATGAATCTTTTGAATAGCACCAATTCGTATTTTATAGGAATCTTCATCGTTGCGATTTGAAAGAGATGTGCTGGTGCATAGTACACCTTTGCAGTATTTGAATACTTTAGCAATTTATTTGCTATCCTTGGAATTTTGGATTCGGCTACCTTTTTATAATCCTGAAATGCGTAGAAATGTAGGTATATAGGTTCGATTCCTCTTTTCATTGCCAGAAATGACGCAACGGGAGAATCTATCCCTCCTGAAAGAAGAATTACCGCCTTTCCGGATGCTCCGACTGGGAGCCCTCCTGCGCCCTCCATCTTTTTTGTATATAAAAATGCGTTGTCCTTTGCAACGTTTATATAAAGAATTTTTTTTGAATTTTTGTCTATGTGCGGATTTGTTTTTTTGCTTGTTATGAAAGCGTGGACTATGTCCCATGATGTAAATTTATGGTTTTTGTATGATCTGTGCACAACAATCTTTATCGGATTCTTTGCATTTGACAGAATTGCTGCCCCTTCTGCCAAAATTTCATTGATGTCTGCTTTGATCATCTTTGCAGGTGAAAAATACGAGATTCCTGGTATATACCTGAGTGAATCTGTTATATTATTTATTTTTGATTCTGCGTTTAGGTAAATCACAAAACGGTCTCTTTCCCTATTTAATCTTCCATATTCCTGCCCATTTATCGCGTTCTCTATATTTTTGAACAGCGTTGAAACAAACACGTGCCTGTTCCTTCCCTTCAACCAAAGTTCTCCGAAATGTATCACTATTACATTATCCTCCATTTTACCATTTTTTATTGCCTTTTAACTGTATTCTTCAAATATCTTATCAAAAAGTATAAATAATTTTGAAATTATATTAATTGAGTGTTTTACATGAATTTTAAATTAAGGGAGCGGCTTAGAAGTTTTATTGTCAATTCAAAGCATGTGATGAATGTCAGCTATAAACCGACAAATGATGAATTCAAAAAAACCGCGAAGATAATGCTTATAGGTATATTGCTTATTGGGGTTTCTGGATTTGTTATAGGAGTAATTGTCTCGCTTTTGATTTCGGGCACAGTATCATTTATCTGAGCGATGGAGGTTAAAATAGATTTTACGAAAAGCGCACAAGAAAATGCTAATGAATATTATAGCCGCGCAAAGAAATATGAGGAAAAAAGGAAAGGGGCGGAGCAGGCGGTGCGCGACTTGGAAAAAAGGGCGATAAACCTAAAAAAGAAAAATGTAAAAAATGAGGAAAAGATTATAAAAGTGCGGGAAAAGAAGTGGTATGAAAAATTCCACTGGTTTTTTACAGAAAATGGTAGATTGGTGATAGGCGGAAGAAGCGCACAGCAGAATGAAATCATCAATTCCAGGTATTTTCTTGAGGATGATCTTTTTTTTCATGCCGATATATTCGGAGCGTCACTGGTTGTACTGAAAGATGGCATAAATTCTGCAAAAATTGAGAGGGAAGAAGCGGCGGAGTTTGCGGCATCATATTCCAGTGCGTGGAAGGAAATGCTGAACAGCGTTAACGTGTATTCGCTAAAAAGGGAACAGGTTAGCAAATCCACAAATAAGGGTTCTTTAGGAACCGGAAGCTTTTCCATGGAAGGCGAACGCGAATGGTACAAAAATGTTGGATTGGGTGTAGCGATGTATGTGAAAGATGATATACTCTACACAGTTCCTCTGACAAGGCTCAGTGAATTAAAAGATTACCTTGAACGTTATGTAATCGTAAAGGTAGGAAAGAAAAACAAATCTGATGCGGCCAAGGCAATCAAAAAATATCTTAATTTCAACGATCTTGATGGAATAATGCAGCAGCTTCCTGCCGGAATGTTTGAGGTAATCGTTGAAAATAAAATTGATGGAAGCATATAATAATTTTAAAGATAGAATATATTTGTGATTTTATGCCTACATATGAAGATAAAAGTGATATGAAATCTGAAAATCTCGATCTCGAGAGGGCCAGAATGTCCGTAGTAGAAGAACTTGAGGCGATAGGATGGTATCAGGAAAGAGCGGACGCGACAAAAAATGAGAAACTGAAGAAAATTTTAGAACATAATATGAATGAGGAAAAGGAGCATGTTGCGATGCTGCTTGAATGGATACGGGAAAATGATCCGATTCAAGACAAAAAGTTCGGCGAACATGATTAATCGCTATAACCCTCAAGATATTTGATGACTTCTCTTGTAACGTTCGTAGGAGTTGATGCGCCTGAAGTTACTGCGGCTGTTTTTTTGCCGGAAACCATTTCTGGCTTGATGTCATTTACCGAATCTATCAGGTAAACAGTCTTATGCACCTGATTCCTTACGACTTCGGCCAGTCTGTTCGTATTGCTTGAATGTATGTCGCCAACAACAAACACTACCTCGGCATCGCCGGTTTGTGTTGCGGCTGCGTCTTGCCTTTGTTGGGTTGCAAGGCATATATCTACATGGATTTTTATATTGGGATATTTTTGCTTGACCTTTTCAACAAGCGCGGAGGTGTCCCAGCGAGACAGTGTAGTTTGAGTTGTCAGCGCAAGCCTTTCAGTTTGCGGTAGCACAAGGAATTCCAAATCCTTCTCGTCTTGTATCAAAAAAACATGGTTCGGGGCTTCGCCGATACAGCCTTCTGGCTCTGGATGCCCCTTCTTCCCTATATAAATAATATCAAAATCCTTTGCTGCAAGCTCTTTTATAAGAAGGTGGGTTTTTTCCACATCGCTGCATGTAGTATCTACACAGTTCAGGCCTTTCGCTTTTGCCGCCTCTTTAACCTGCGGCGAAACGCCGTGTGCCGTAAATATTACCGTGCCTTTGCTTATATCGGCAAGAAGTTCGGCTCTGCTTGAGGAATTTTCAAGGGATATAACCCCATATTTTTCTAATTCTTCGACTATGTAATGGTTGTGTACCAGTTGCCCCAATATATAAATTGGTCGTGGCGTGTCCGGATTGCTTGCTGTTTTCTTGGCTATTTCAACCGCATTAACAACTCCGTGGCAATAACCTCTTGGTGTTACTGAAATAACTTTCATTTTATAACCTGAATTAAAAAAATAAACTTCATTCGCGCCTTATAACATTGCCGTAATTACAAATAAACTCTTTTTCTTTTTGTGTGAGCCCGACAGTTAAATTTTTGTATATCTCTCTTTTCTGCCCTTTTTCTATAGGCAGTGAATTCAGATGCATGTAAATCTCTTTTATCAAATCTATTTCACCTGTCAAAGCCCTAACTATTGATGTTCCTTGCCCATATACGCCATTGTAACGGAAATCCATAACAAAATTTTCCAATTCCGTTACTTCTAAAAGACTGCGGTTTTTTTCTGCAAAAAAGAAATTGGACATATTTTCTACCCATCTGTCTCTGCCGGGTAAATTTTCTTTTAATTCTACAAGTAATTCCTTGATATATCCTTCGTTTTTGTTTATATCAAAAGATTTTTGAGTATTTTTTTCTCTTTCGAATTGTTTTTCTGATTTGATTTTTGCAAAATCTATGACATTTTTCTTTTTAAAATCTATAATCTCTACCATTTAATCAATAAGTATTTTGGATTTTATAATATTTATATATTTAGGTGCATGTGGCTTAAACAAAATCATTAAATATCACCTAATTTCTATTATCAAATATGGAAAAGATGAAAAAAAGTTGTAGAGTAGATAAAAAACCTGATGCAAATATATTTAGCAGTGTTTATCTTGACTACCGTTCCTATCTCAGAAAAAATATTGAAGTTTCTTCAGAAGATAAAGTAAATAAGAAACTGCGAAGGATCGACAAAATTTTTAACTTTTTAGAAGAATTTACAATGATTTCGCCGTTTGTGGGCGTGATAACCACAACAATACTTTATAAAATAAACGAATTGCACGGAGCATATACTGCATATGCGTACATTAGCAACTTTGTTGGGATATTTTTGTTACCTCTTAGTATACTTAACCTTAAAAAATCCAGACAAAAATTTAAGGACAGGATATTAAAAAATTACAAGAGGGAACACTGATCTGAAGTTTTGAGAATTCTGTCAATTGTCCTGCATCGCATTGTATGCATTCTTTGCTTTCCGCAATCTTTTTGAAATTTCCTTCCAATTCACTGCAGCTAAAAATGCATCCATATACGGAACTCTTTTTGGCCCGTAGTCAGTGTAATATGCATGCTCATATGTATCCATTGCAATGATTACCATAGTATTCCACATTGCGTTTGAATTGTGCGAATCTGTCCCTATGTTTCTTAACTTTCCTGAATTCAGATCAAAAACAAGCAATGACCACCCTCTAAATGCGGTTCCCTGTGCCTTGAAATCTTCAACCCATTTCTCATAACTGCCAAAACTATTTTCTATCTCTTTTTTGACTTCCTCGGGAATAGCTGTTTGTTCTGAAAGACCTTCAAAATAAAGTTCGTGCAGCAACGCACCGTCGTAGTTAAAAGATTCTTCGGACTTTAATTCCCTGTACTCCGAATAATTCTGATTTGCTGTACTTCTGTCTGAATTTGGGAGCTTTTCCCATATCTCGTTTAGCTTCTTGACATAACCTTTATAATGCGTTTCGAAATGGTATTCTATTTGCGTGTCTGATATATTCTTCAATTTTTTCGGTTTTAATTCGTCTTTTATTTTCCATACCTCCATCTAACCACCTGATATCATAGTTTTCCTATATCATGCTCTAAATCTATGTCCAATGCTGGCTTCCCTATTTTCCAACCCGCAGGTATTACGCATATATGTCCTTCTTTTGTTGGTGTTTCATATATATATTTTAATCCGGCAAGAGCGGTCAATATATGCTGTGCATCCTTTCCAAGAGCGTCGTTGTGTATAGATATGTATTGCACCTTTCCTTCTGGATCTATTATTACAGTGCCCCTGCGTGCTGCACCTGTTTCTTTATTAAGAAATCCATAACTTTCAGTTATGGTCTTTGTAAAATCTTCAAGAAGAGGAACCTTGCTGACTTTTGCCCTTGGCGATGTGGCTGACCACTGTTTATGTGAGTATATGCTATCGGTACTTATAGCATATACGTTCGCATTGTTCTCCTTAAACTGCTCGTAAAGCAGTGTAAAAGCTTCAATGTCAGTAGCACAGACAAATGTAAAATCCCCTGGATAAAAAGTCAGTATAACCCATTTTCCCCTATCTCTGCTTAATTTGTAATCTTCAATCTCCCCACCTTCTGGAAAATACCCTTTTGTTTTTATTTCTGGGGCGATTTCGCCAATACTCAACATATTCTGCATTTTTTCACCTTCTTATACTTATATTTTTGACAGAAAGTATAAATATTTTACCTTTTCATTTATTTAATATGATAAAATGCTTGATAAAATTGATTTAAAAATAATGAATATACTTGAAAATAATAGCAGAATTTCTATAAAAAACATTGCAAAAGAATGCAATTTGAATCAAGGGACAATAAGAAATAGAATAGAGAAACTTAAAAAAAATGGCGTAATTTTGGGTTACGGAGCCAGAATAAAATATGATACAATCGGAATGGAAGAAGTTATTTTGGGTATCAATATAGCACCGGAATATTTTATTCAGGTTATGAGGGAGCTTAAATCAAACCCTTATATAAGCGAGTTGTATAAAACATCTGGTGACCATTCCGCTGTTGCAATGATTGTTGCCACACATGATAGGATGGATGAATTGCTGCCAAAAATTCAAAAAATAGAAGGTATAATTAACATTTATCCCGCATTTATACAGGGGACAGTCAAATGAATCTAAGTCACTGAATGAATTCGTTTAGCAGCGAAGTTGCATAGGATCCTGAAGGAAGTGAAAACGAGAGTATGAAACTATCATCCAGAATGGCGGATTTGAATCCTTTATAAGGTGCGAACAAGACTCTTTGATCTCCTTTACAGTTCAGTTCTGGCATTTGCTTAATCTTGAATTCGGTTTTTTCTATCCCCAATTCTTCCATTATGCTGCGTTCGTAATCATTCAGCTCTTCTGTTTCGTACCCTACGATATTCCCAACCGCAAATTCGTTGTTTTCGATATTTGTTTTTTTGTAATAGATGTTTGATTGATCTGGAAAACCGAAAAAATCTGATTTGCATACTTTGCTGCCTATCTTAGGCAAGATTTCTTTATTATTTATACACATATTCAATTCCTTATTGAAGATATAAGATTCTATTGAATGCACAAACATCAGGAGAATCTGCCGGGGTAATCTCCTAAACGCATTTGCATAATCTTTGTTATACCTTGAGAGATAATCGAGTATCATTCTCTCATATTTTAGGTATCTTGGGAAATATGACAGTGCATCCTTAAAATCAAGCTCTTCTTTTAACTTATTGCGCGCTTCAACCGCATCGATATTGTTTTCTTTGTTTGTGTCAGTCAGAAATTTCATTGCCGCATCTTCAAAATTCCCTTTCAGGATATCTATTCCTACATCGACATTGTTTTCTCTTATTCCGAATCTTTGCGCTCCGAAAAAATTTGGAAATATGCCATTAAGTTCATTGTTTATTTTATCTATGCTTTCTGCCCCGTGCTGATTTTCCGTTCTTATAGTTATTGTAAACTTATTTCCCAGTAAATCCCCTAGCCTTATTTGTTTATCACTCTTCCATGCACCATTTATCTTCAAGTCCTTGATATGGACGCCAAGAAGTCTTTCTGGGTCCGCACCGAATATGCTGCATAATTGGGTTGATACGGATATTCTGTCTTTTGTGCCTGCAAATCCAACCGACTTGAATCCCCTCCCAGATTTCCTCGCTATCTCTTTCAATGCCTGCGAGGTATCCCAATTCTCCTTTTGCATGACAAGAATAGAAAATTTGCCTTCGGTCTCTTTAAACCCTATCTCTTCTGGTTTGTATTGCTTGTCAAGTTCAAGTAAATTCCCGTTCTCGGTTATCTCCTCTACTATGAAATCTCTTGGAGTTTCTTTCATTCTGCCGTTTATCCTTTCTTCCGTGGATAATCTTTTTACATCTAAAATCATTTCAGCGCCATTTTATGGGAATATCAAAAAATAAGTATATTTTAGAAAGACTTTTTATGTACCTCCTTCATGTTTCGACTGAAACAAGCCAATGTAAATATTCTTTGTCTTTTCCGTGTACTATATCACTATACTTTTCGGAAAGCGTTTTTGTTATCTGTCCTATCTTGTTGGATATCCTAACTCCGTCCACATCAAGTATAGGGGTTATTTCGGCTGCAGTACCTGTAAAGAAAATCTCTTCGGCAGTATAAAGCTCATCTCTCCTTATATGTCTTTGTTCGACTTCAAATCCCATATTTTTGGCAATTTTTATTATGCTATTCCTTGTGATGCCGATCAATATATCGGAACTTTCGTCGGGTGTCATCAATTTATTCTCTTTTACTAGGAAGATATTCTCTCCTGGTCCCTCTGCTACGTAACCGTCAGTAGAAAGGAGTATGGCTTCATCAAACCCGCAATTCTTTGCCTCGATGCTCGCTATTACTGAATTTGCATAGTTTCCACTGGCTTTTGCCTTTAAAGGAAGGCTTTCCCTGCTTATCCTTCTCCACGACGAAACTTTGCACCTTATCCCAATATCCTTGTCCTTGAAATAATTGCCAAACGGAACTGCTGCGATGAATACGCCTGTCTTTTTTCCGTATACCGAAAGGCCTATATTGCTATCATTGTAAAATGCAAATGGTCGTATATAACACGACTTCAGATTATTTGATAAAACGACGTCCTTTATCGCTTTGGATATTTCATCCTCGCTATAATTTAACTTCATATTGTAAATTTTGGCACTTTCAAAAAATCTTTTCACATGATCCTTTAATCTGAATATTGCTGCGCCTTTTTCGGTATCGTATGCTCTAATGCCGTCGAATATTCCGCTCCCGTACTGCATCGAATGGGTTAGCATGGAGATGTTTGAATCCGAATACTTGACAATTTCGCCGTCAAGCCATATATTTAACTGTTTGGTTTCTTCCATTGTATCATTTTAATATTTTTATGAAAACAATAAAAGCTTTCCCAATCCATTACCAATATATGGACAAATTGATTGAAAAGGTTGAAGGGCTGAAACTAACAAGATTCCAAAAAGATGTCCTAATCTCGGTTCTCTCTATCCCGAAAGGCGAAACGAGGACATACAAGCAAATTGCTGACAACATAGGCCGCAACAATGCATATAGGGCAGTTGGAAATGCGCTGAAGAAAAACCCGTTTCCTTTGATAATTCCATGCCATAGGGTTATAAGGAGCGATGGAAGAATAGGAAACTATGTTTTTGGGAGCAAAAGGAAATGGATTCTTCTGAAAAAAGAAGGAGTAAAAGCTAAAAAGAAATGAGCAGGCATTCGCCTGCCAAAACAACCCTATCCTTTTCCCACTTTACTTTTCTGCAACAACCTTTTATCTGTAACAACCTTTTCCCCATCATTAGAACCTACCGTTTGCCCTTTCCATTATCAGCCCATATGAATTTTTAGGGCTGAAATCTTTCATTAGCTGCTCCTTGTATATATTAAGCGTCGATAAATGGGACAACCCGGAATGGGTAAGGTATAATGCCTTGCCGGGGCTATCCTTAGTTGCAAATTCTATGAGACCTTTCTCCTTCATCCTGTTGAGGTTATACCATGTCGAGCTCTTGGAAAATCCGTAGACCTCTTCCATGTAATCCACGAAGCCCGAGGCTGAGTTGATTTTATCTTTGCCAATCTCGACAAGTATTAACTGCTCGCGCCTTATAAGTCGCAAATTTTTATATTCTACACTACTATATACCATTTGGTTCACATATACCACCTTTTTTATTAGAAAGAGATTAGCGGTTTATGCAACCAAATGGTTGTATGGTGCTATTGCGTTATTGACTGACGCCATTGTTGTTCCAAATCTGTAATTGCTAACGCTGCCTATACAAATGTTCTGCAGCAGCCAATACATGATTTGGGTTTTCATTCACACCACAACAACTTAATAGCATAATTTATTTTTTAATTACTTTATTTAATTAAATATACATTAATAGATAAGTATTTAAATGTTTTGTACAGCAGGCTGTGTCCAATAATTCCAGTATTCTAATAAAACCTGAGGATTTATAAAAATCCTCAGGCATGTTCGTTTTAGGCGACGAACATGAACAATCTTAGAAATTGGAAATATATAAACCAGCAGTTGGTTAACCGTGGTAGACCCTCCA